>CAXBHV010000254.1:0-7580 GCA_963974855.1 uncultured Rhodopirellula sp.
AAGCTACCCGAAAAGCGTTCACGGCGTTGGGCAGAGCCTGGGAACCGGAATGCCGGAAAAATTACCATCGCCGGGCGGCTTTCACCTAGCGTGTGTCGGACGATTATACTGATTCCCCTGGCTGATCCCTCCCAAAAATCTTCCCACCTGCCCTGATAGGTTTTCAATGTTGCGACTACTGCGGATTCCCCTATTCGCCATCTTGTTCATGCTGATTCCAGTTGTTGCATCGACGGCGGAACCGACGGGCGATTCCACATCCGAGTCGGTGATTTCGCGGGTGGTGTTTGGGTCTTGTATCCAACAGGATCGTCCCACACCCATTTTTCCGATCATGTTGGGAGCCAAGCCTCAATTGTTGTTGTTCCTCGGAGACAATATTTACGCAGACACATCAGACATCAACGTGATGCGGGCAAAGTACGGCGTGCTGTCTGAAAACAAAGGATTTCAAGCGTTGCGATCGTGTTGTCCGGTCATGGCGACTTGGGATGATCATGATTATGGGCTGAATGATGGCGGTGCGTCTTACCCCGAACGCGACGCGGCTCAACAAGCGTTTCTGGATTTCTGGGGCGTTCCGGCGGACTCACCCAAGCGTCAACAAGCGGGAGTTTATGACGCCAAGTTGTTCGGGCTCCCGGGAAAACGCGTCCAAGTAATCATGCTCGACACTCGTTACTTTCGCTCGCCGCTAAAGACGGGGCCTCGGCAGGTCGGTGGCCCATATTTGCCGGACGAAGATCCTGAGAAAACGATGCTGGGCGAAGCTCAATGGCGGTGGCTCGAGCAGCAGCTTCGATTGCCAGCGGAGGTGCGTGTGATTGCCTCAGGAATCCAGGTGGTCGCGGAGGCTGCAGGTCAAGAAACATGGGCCAATTTGCCGCACGAACGGCAGCGATTATTTGATCTGGTGAAAAGTACCGATGCAGGTGGCGTGGTGATCGTCAGTGGAGACCGGCATTGGGCCGAGGTGTCCGTTGCCAGCGACGATGTGGCTTATCCGTTGATCGACGCCACTTCGAGCAGTTTGAACCAGAAACATCCGCGAGGAACACCGACACGCAACCAATTTCGGGCTGTCGAGCAAACCTATCATGAGGAAAACTTTGGCGTGATCTCGATTGATTGGAACGTAGTCGATCCCAAGGTAACGATCGACATTGTCGATATGGCAGGCAAACCGCAGATCAAAAAAATGGTCCGGCTCAGTGAATTGCAGCCATGGTAAGTGTTTTTCAGCCGCCGCCCACAACGTGAAGTGAGCCTCGCCCGTAGCGAAACTCGCGTAGAGTTACG
Source organism: uncultured Rhodopirellula sp. (assembly GCA_963974855.1). Taxonomy (GTDB): domain Bacteria; phylum Planctomycetota; class Planctomycetia; order Pirellulales; family Pirellulaceae; genus Novipirellula. The sequence continues at coordinate 1,300 of CAXBHV010000254.1, forward strand.
GTTCCAGCATACCTTTCTCGTAGCGAAACTCGCCAAGAGTTTCGACCGCCCTTGAATCGACGAAAGTCTTGTCGACTTTCGCTACGGCGGTATTGCCTACGCTAATCCTTATCAAGGCTATCAAGCGTTTTCCGGATCATTTTTTGCATCTCGGGATTATCGGGATGCTGATCGAGCATTTCACGCAGTTGAGCCTTCATCATTTCCTTGGCGTCAAGCTGGAGAACATCGACGTTGGGCGAGAAGGCGTCGGCGATGGAAGATGCTGTTGCTATGCCATCGCGAACGTCTTTAGACACGGTCACGTTGCCCGCCATTTTCTCGTACCGTTTGATCTTTCGAACGAGGTCTGGAGCTTGCTGTTGTAGCTCGTCCCACGACTTCGCGGTGTAAACCTTTTCATTAATGCTGCCATCGGGATTTTTTTCGCGGTCACGCACACGTACTTCGATGCCCTCGTCACTGCTCTCGCGAACGGCAATCTTATTGGTCTTGTCGATTACATCCATCTTCGTCGACGTGACGCCGTTTTCAGAGTGGACCGATCGAGAGATTTTGATGTCGTTGATTTGGATGCTGGACGTCGATGAAGCTTGATTGGATGTCGTGATCTTCGAATCGCGGTTGCCGTATTGATTAGCTGGCTTTTTCTGGCCAGCGACATCTGCAGCCGCCGAGCTGGAGGCCTCCTTCGACTTTACCTCGTTGCCATTCCGCGTTTTTAGCGAAGTTGCTTTGCCATTGGCGGCACCTGAACCAGCGGCGTTTCCAGTCGCTGTTCCTGTAACAGTGCTGGTGCTACGTGCATCACCATTGCCCGAGCTTTGCGACGAAGACGAGCTGGTGACCGTAGCCGACGATGTTTGTGTGTCCGTTTTGTACTTGTTATCGGCCTTGTACTTGTCATCGGCATGAGTCCAGGGAATCAGGACGCACAACATCAGCAGCGCAACCGCTGTGTGAATGACGCGCGTACGACGCGACGAACCGTTATAGCGTTTCATCGTTTTTAGCCTTTCCGAGAGGGAGCGAAATGGTTCACTGCCGGCCATCGACATAATGGCCGGGGATGGGGATGTGCGAGGGGGCGGTTCCAGCAGTTCGATCAGCAATCGAGCGTAAGTAGCTAGGTCAACGCGAGCGTAACCAATGGCGTCCCAATCGCACGCGGATTCGACCGCAACGCGGTACCGCCGACGAGCGAGCCATAGTGGAGGGAAGAAAAACAAGACGGCACATACCAACGTGACCAGGGCATTCCAGTGCAGGTCCGATCGACGGTGGTGGGCGAGTTCGTGAGCGATCGCAGCGCGGCAAGCTTCGTCACCATGTCGCTGCTGGAAATCCGCAGGCAGCACCAGTAATACGCGTCCGCTGAACACGAGTGCCGGACTGGTAAATCGATCGTTGAGCTGCAACACCGGAGGATGTCGCACTCCCATTCGATCCGCGGTTTCACGATAGATCGTTCGCAGCGATTTCGGAATATCACTCACTCTTCCACGACGCAACTGCGTTCGTAGTTCCGCATGGTGATGAAGCAAAAGAACCAGTTGGAAGACGAGACCTGTCGCCCAAAGCAGAAAAAGCCACAAGGTCGCATTGGCAAAGGGGAAAAACGCCGGTGTCGCAGTTGTTGTTGTCTCTTGTGATGAAGCGATTTGTGCGACGGTGCTGAACTGTGGCGATGTTACGGTGCCAGAAATGCTGCTCAATCCCTCGAGTGACGGAGTGACCGCTTCGAGTGGCACAGCCTGGATCACGGTTGGAAATTCCACGAGGTGCAACGAATTGCCCACAATGCCGGGTAGCGGCAAGGCAATTGGCAAACAGAGTACAAAAAGACTTTTGATAAACGTCAACCGCCACAGCCACGAACGATGCTTTGGCGTCAGCCACGTCGTCAACGATTCGATGCACCACAATACAACGATTGCAATGGTCATCGGCAGTAGCGTTCGCTGCATCGCATCGGACCAAACCGTCAGCCAATCGTTCATGATGGCTCCTTCGCGTTGGCCTTTGCACTGGCTTCCAACTCGTTAACGATTTGCTTCAATTGCGCTAACTCGTCGGGCGCGATCGACTTGGCGTCGTTCAGATAGGCAACAAACGGAGCAACGGATCCGCCGAGAACTCCTTGCACAAAGTCCGAGACCAAATGTTGCAAGACAGACGATCCCGATCGCTTGGGGCTGTAGTGATAGACGTTGCTGATTTTTTTGCGAGTCAGGAACCCCTTCTGCTTCAATCGGTCCATCACCGTCAGCACCGTTGTCCTCGCCTGGCCCGTTTTTTCAAACCAATACGTTGCCACCTCACGCACCGTGACGGGATGATTCGCATCGATAAACTGCAGGATTTCAAGCTCGACACGCCCGAGTGTTGGAGCGCGTCCCTTGGACGGCGGATGGGACATACACAGCATTCCGAACGAAAAACGCATTGGACTACATCTGTCGTCAAGTTATCGCTGACTACAAATGAAGTCAAGCGAAAAACTGCGTAAAAATGGCGGTTCTTCGGGTTCTGCTCCGTTGGGGAAGAAACGTCCGAACCAGAGTATTGTGGATCGCGTGGGACGCACTGGGTCGTAGCGGAAGACGTCAAGACTTTCGTTTTCTGAGACGACCGAAACGCTTGACGGACTGTTGATCTAAACGCAAAGCAAATCGCAGTGGTGAGCCGTGGGCCGTAAGGCACCGGGTATTGCGTTATGCCCGGCTGCCAATGCGTCGCGGCTCACTAAATCAACAATCCGTTCTCGAGTTGCGCTACCTCAGTAAAAGAATCACGCGTACCCTGCGATCCAACGTTCTGATCACGGAGCGATCAGCGACAATGCTAAAAGAAGGTCCAAAGCTGCATGCGGACCAGGGTGCCGCTTGCACCTGCGACATAGCCCGTGCGAGATTGTTCGGCGGGTGAGTCGCGGACGTCGGTCACATCCAGCGTCAATCGAGCGGATCGTTCATCGAAGAGGTGCCAATTCAAACCGGCCGCGACTTCGCTGCCGGTACCGAAGTTTCCGGTCACGGCCGAGCCTCTTGCAAACAGTTCCAGCTTCTTGGGGATCACAAACGCACCCCCTTGGACATAGAAACCGTTGTCAAACAGCGACTCCAATTCAGCACCACCTGTGCCTTCAATGTTTCGCAGCCATCGCATAAACACTTCGCTGGTGAAACTGTAGCCTTGTTTCTTTAGCCCGAGGTGGACGGTGTATAGCCACACGTCAAACGCGTTGACGGTGACACCGGGGGCCAGTGCATTGGGCTCAATCAGTCGCGTGCCGTCACTCAATCGCACCACCGTTTGTTCGGCTCCCGATTGGTCACTCGAAGTGCTGTCGTTTCGAGTTTGCGTTAATCCGTGACCGATGCGGATGGCCAATTCTTGGTGGTATTCTTGGTCTGAGAAACCGACGCCAAAATCGCCCAGTGGTTCCCACGAGGCGAGACCGGAATAGACAAAGTTCGTATCGAGATCCGCCGACCGCAATGTCAACGTGTTCAGGCCGTTGCCCACAAAAACCGTATACGAAAGCGAATCGCCTAACTTGCCGATTCCCCACATCCCGGCGCTAATCGAAGGCCGGAAAAATGTGGTCGCCAACGTCCGGTCGGCCCCCAGTGTGTAACGTGACGTTTGCTGCCACTCCCAGGTTCCAGGAACTTTTCCCAACCCCATGTAGAGCGTAAACGCGTCACTATGGCGGAACGAAATCCATGTCAACAATGGCTGAATGGAACTCGAGGCGACGGTGCTGTAATCGATGTTGGCGTAGAACCCCAAGTCCTTGTCCAGTGCGTAGCCGGAAAAGACCAAGCGACCGCGGTTGACGTTAAAGTCGTTGCGGTTGGGGATTGTGCGAACGTTTCCCGCAGCGTCGATCGAGGTGTCGTTGTCTCGGCTGAATCCAGTGTAGCGGAACTGGTTGTGCAAACCGATTGTCAATTCAAATGGCGTCTTGTCGGCGTCATACGGTCGCAATGTCCATCCGGTATCGTAGATGGGATAGTGAGACGGATGCTCGGTTACCGGTGCATCAAAACAGATCGTATCGTCGTCTTCGATCAAACCAGCGGGTTGGCGTTGCTGGAGCTCGAACACGGTTTGTTCAAGCTGCTCGATTCGACGCATTGCGTCTGACAGCGGCACATCAAAAGCATGGTCGCTTGCAATGAGCGCGGGTAAGGAGTTTTGCTGTGACTGGGCAGGCGACGCGTAAGTCCATAGAGCGACGAGGGCGAGCATGACGCGCGGCCAGCGGTGAGCGTGAATTGCAAAATGGTCGTACAGACGCCGCATTGCAATGGTTTCCAAGAACCCGTGTCGAAAACAGCAGATCACCGGATTGGTCTGCATGTGGTGGGGCGCCGGATCGCACGCGCCAGACATGCCGTACCGATTCCGTCCGCCACTCGAGATCGCGTTCTGCAGTCCTCCTTTCTATTTTTCGGCGAAAAAGTCAGCATGATCCGTTAAAACCGGAAAAAAACTCTCGTTCGCAGGCTCCTCCCTGGTAACGCATTGCTTCGGAGGCTCCCCCTCCCTTTTTTTCGCCTCGGTTTTGCATGCTCGACAAGCGAGAGCCCATTGCCATCTACTTTGACACCAACCGGGTGGCTTTTATAGCGGAGCGGCGCAAATGGGCTGTTGATTTAGTGAGCCGTGACGCGTGAGCGGCCGGGTTCCACGCATTACCCGGTGCCTTACGGCCCACGGCTCACTTATGCGATTTACATTTCGATTAAATCTACAGACCACGAGCCGCCCGTTAAATTTCGATCGTTTCAGTCGCTGCAACCGGGTGGCATTATTCGGGAGCCTGCAGTGTATTGGGTTCCTAGGCAAGAACATTGGAACCAGAATCACGCTAGCAATCCCTCGATCACTTTGGCGGGTTGGCCGTCGATCAGAGTTTGCTCGCGGCCGTTCTGCTCGTACGTCAGATACTCGGCATCGATTCCGAACAGATGCAACAACGTGGCGTGATAGTCAAAATGGTTGACAGTATCGGCGACCGCATGGTGGCCAAATTCGTCGGTCGCTCCGTAGATACCGGCGCGGAATCCACCGCCAGCGACCCACATTGAAAAACCGTCGGTGTTGTGATCGCGACCGATGTTCGCCTCGTTCTGGATCACCGGCAAACGTCCCATTTCACCACCCCAGTGAACAACGGTGGTGTCTAGTAGCCCTCGTTGTTTTAGGTCTTTCACTAACGCGGCCGAGGGCTTATCGATTTTGCGGCACGATGCGGGCAACCCTTTGGCGATCCCGCCGTGATGGTCCCAATATTGGTTTTTGGTAAACAGCTGCACGAAGCGAACGCCACGCTCGATCAAGCGACGAGCGATCAAGCACCGCTCGCCAAACTCTTTCGTTTCGGGCTCGTTGATTCCGTACATTTCGTGCATCGTTTTGGATTCACGACTGAGATCGGTCGCTTCGTCGGCGGCAAACTGCATCCGTTCCGCCAATTCATAGTTGGCGATGCGTGCTTGCAATTCGTGTTCACCCGTTCGCCGCTGAGCATGTCGCTTGTTCAGCGACGCCAGCAGACCCAAATAGTTTTCTTGAATCTCGCCATCCAAATGCGGCGGAGGCTGCAGATTCAAAATTCGCGGCTCGACCGGCCGAATCACCGTGCCTTGAAACAGGGATGGCAGCCAACCGTTGGACCAGTTCAAGACACCTTCGACGGGTAATCCTTGTGGATCGGTCATTGCAATGTAGGCCGGCAAACTTTGACTCTCGGCGCCCAAGGCGTACGTCAACCAGCTGCCCAGTGCCGGGCGCCCCTTCAGCGGCCGTCCCCCGTTCATCGCATGGATCGATTGCCCATGGTTGTTGACGCCGGTATGCATTGACCGGATCACCAACGCGTCGTCGGTGATCGTGGAGAAGTGCGGCAGCAGCTCGGAGACATCCGTGCCATGCTCGCCGTACTTTTTGAATTTCCAGGGCGAGCCAAAAATTTTCGAGCTCGCCTGAGCCGCGTTGTCGTACTTGATTTTGCCTGGGAACTTTTGCAGATGCATTTTGTTGAGCAGCGGTTTCGGGTCAAGCAGATCGATCTGGCTCGGCCCGCCCTGCATGAACATCGAAATCATCGCCGTGGCGCGAGGGGCAATCGGCGGCGTCTTGGGCTTCAAATCAAATCCATGCGTTCCCATTTGCGGTTTTTTAGGCTCGGCACTCGCATGTTCGGCCATCATGCAGGCCAGAGCGAGTGGGCCGCCACGCATCATCGAGGATGCCAGGAAGTGTCGCCG
>CAXBHV010000255.1:0-7579 GCA_963974855.1 uncultured Rhodopirellula sp.
GAGCTCCGCTGGTGGGTGAGTGTGATTGCGACGAGTGTCGTCGGATGCGGGGGGAGTTTGTTGAGCCAGCCGAGGACGTGACGGATCTTTCAACTACGACAACTAACATAGACCACTTGTCTCAAAATGAGCCTGGTTATGTTCCAGTCGCGAAATCGTCACGATGCTGTGCTTCCCGGACACACCAAAACTCTAAAACAGCACCGTATTCCTGGTTTTCAAGCTGGAAATCTCATACGCCACACTAGCTGTTGACTGTTTTTTGTTGTTGGCAAATCGAATCCTTTCTGATCGCAGCCCTGAAGGTTTCCGCGTTTTCTCACCGAACACGCCCCGAGTCCCTTTAGGCCCCTATAATGGAGCCCAACTGAACTGCAAACGCATTTCAGCTAGCAATTTGGGGGGAGTCCTTAGTGAATGCCCTTGCAGTGGGGATTCTGGTGAGTACGATTGAGCAAATCGGGGCGTTCCTATCCCGGAAACTGTTACCACCCTCATGACCCGCACATTCCGGTTTTACCTTGTTTCGAACCCTTGCACTCATCGTACCGCTAGTGCTTGCCGTTGGGATGAACCAAGCCCACGCGGGAGTCATGACCACGTCGCCTACGCCCGACATTTACGTTGGTAGTTTGTGGGCAACCTATGATGGAAGCGAGTTTTTGTCGCAAGGGAGTGCTTTGATGTACAAGCCGCCTTCGGGTGATGATGTGAATATTCTGCCGGATGGATACAGCACGTCGCTGGGTGCATCCTCGGGCGTATTTGAAATGCAAGCGACTATTGCACCAGATGGTGAGGTTATAAATGGTGACTTCACTGTATACGGCTCTTTGGAAACAGCCACGGGTAGTCCGTTGGTGTTGCTGCATGGAACAATCACCGAAATGAACATGGCGGTTTTCTCGTCAGGCATTTTGGAATTTAAGGTGACGGATAAGAATTTTACGGGCACACTCGCCCCGTTCTTCCAGAGCCAATATGGCGGGGCCGTTATAAAGATGACCCTACCGTCCTGGCATTATGGCGTTGATCGCTATACTTTCTCAAACATCTTTGGGGCTTCAGGGGCTGCGAACATCGGCCGCCCTGTTCCCGAGCCAGCCTCTATGGCGATTTGGGGATCCGTTTTAGTCGTCGGCAGCGTTTTGTCACGCCGACGAACGAAGAATCGCTCAGCCGTTTAATTACACTGTCGCGCGACCACTCCGTTCATTGAGTTGGTTGCTCCCGGTAGGCCAGACCGCAGCGGAGCGGATTTCCGGCATCGCACTTTATATATCACGGTCGATCTGCCGGAGCTCCGTCGCTTTCGCGACTTAATCGGCTCTTGCTAGTTCTTTCCACTCTGATCGGCAATCATTCGCCAATTTCTTGGCCACCCAAGTGTTGACCGAACCGTGTTCTGATTACAGTAGGGGGCTATTGATCCATCCCAGCGTCTGCAGCTCTTATAAATCCGCCTGCTATTGCCCCCCGCCAAGGCCCTGCTTCATGCTACTTTCTCGAATTCCGTCTATGTTTGGTTTGGCTCCTTCTTCTTCACAATCGAAGAAGTTACGACGCACTCGACATGGGGCAAGGCGACGAATTCAGGCGGAACTGCTCGAGGATCGCCGGATGATGGCGCTGCTCGGCGTCAGCCCTGCGTTTCCAACCTTGGATGCTAATTTCAATGGATCGGTACAGTACATCGCTGCGACGGACACGTTCGTTGCTAACGCGACTCCTCTGCTATTCAAGACCTCTTTTTTCGGCTTTGGGACACAGATCCAAACACCGAAAAGTTTTCAGCTTGAATTCAAAGTGGATGATACGGGGAGTTTTGCTGGAGGCGTGGCTGGACACGACTTCAGAATTACCGGTTCACTTAACCTTGACTCGGATTCCATTCCCGATGTGACCGGTGATCTTTTGACCGGCGAGGTCATCGCGTTTGGTTATGCAGACTCCGGTAGTGCTACGACCACTGATGTTTTCGATTTGCGTTTGAAAGTGACCGGTGGCGCGCTGTCCGTTCCTGGGGTACTGACGGCCAGTGGCAATACAAGGCCTGCGTACTACGCGGACCGAGATATCGGTATGCGTATCACCAGCGAAAACTCGACATTCAACGGTAACTTCAACGTGGACTTCGGGGGTGGTAACAAGACGTTACTTGGTCCGATCGAACCCGAGGTGGTTGAACTTGCTGAACTCGGTAATTTTGTTTGGCAAGATGTCAATCGCAACGGGATTCAAGATGACGGCGATACTGGCGTAAACGGCGTCAGCGTCCTTCTGTATTCGGACCTCGATGGTGACGGGGTTGCGGAACCCAATGCTGACGATGGGCCGGCCATTGCCACTCGCGTGACAACAACTCTGGGAACGACGCCCGGTTATTACTTGTTCGAAGATCTCGATCCGGGTGACTATTTCGTTGTCTTTGATGCAACGACATTGCCAACCGGATTTGAGTTCACCACTCCGGACGCCGTCGGTTCGACGGATTCCAACGACAGCGATGCTGACGTGAATTCCGGCATTTCCGCAGTGACGACTTTACAGGCGGGAGAAAGTGATCTGACTTGGGATGCGGGGATTGTGCTGGCATCCGATGTTGCGATCCTGAAGTACACGCGAGTGGACGAGGCTCCAGGGCCCGCGATTGATATCCAGAAGTTCGTCAAACCGGTAGTCGTGCATTCGGGCAACATTTGCGAGGCAACGGGCAAGACAACCGTATTGACTTTGGAATATAACCCAGGCACTAGTGTCGATACGGCTCAAGATCCGGGTAAGGCTACTGCAATCGGAACGACGGATGTATCCTCTGCGGATACTTATATTGTGGTCAGCGATGGAGGAAGCAATGTATTCTTCGCGGGCACAGTCGCGGCGGGTTATTTATTCACGGCGTCGTCAAGTCTCGCAGGGACCACGTCCTTTTCGTCCAATACCATCATCCGGCTGTACGACAATCAGTCTGCATTCCAGGCTGGCGATCCCGCACTGCAAACTATGCAGTACCACACTTCTTGCTCACAACCCATTCAGATTGGTGATGTGATTGGCAGCGTTCAAGTGGTTGAAATGGCTGGTAAAGAGGGCAGTGTGACGGCGCCGACAGGATTTGGTGAGGACGCGGATACGGCGACCGGACCTGAAATCATGGTCGGCAACGAAGTTGTATGGACGTACGTCGTCACCAATCCCGATCCGAACCATCGACCGATTGCTAATGTGGTTGTGGTCGACGACGCGGGGACCCCCGACGACCCCGCGGATGATTTTTACCCTGAGTACGTGAGCGGGGATGACGGCGACAGTTTGCTGGAGTTTGGCGAGCAGTGGATTTACACCGCCAGTGGGATGGTGGAACTGGCCGGCCAGTACCGCAATATCGGCAAGGTCACTGGCAATTTGCTCGATAGTGGCGCGATGGTAATGGATGACGATCCGGCCCATTATTTGGGTGTAACCGGCGGCGTGCTCGTTTGTAGTGAAGTGGGCAAGCCGGTCGAATTGACGTTCGACTATGTTGGCGGCAGCAGTGTGCAAACGGATCAAGATTCGGGCAAAGCGGGCACCAGCGGCGTCGCGGATTCGACGCCCCACGATTCGTACTTTTTTGTGACGAATTCGACCGACCTTAGTAAAGTGTTCTCGGGTGCCGCAGCGAACTACTTCTCGGGAACCGTATCCTTGGAAGACCAATTCACCGCCACGGCCGCCAGTGCAGGTGCGACCAAATTCAGTTCGAACATGATGATTTATATGTTCGACAACGTTGCCTCTTTTAATGCGGGGTCTGCTCCGCTGCAAACGATGCAGTATCACACGTCGTGTTCTCAGCCGATCAACTTGGGAGATGTCATCGGAGGAGTGGTGATCGTCGGTGCGGTAGGGGAGACAGGATCGTCGACGGTGCTGGCGGATCAGTTGCCACCGCTGGGGCCGCTGGAATTGCAAGGGCCATCGGTAGTGCTCGAAGTGGATCATCCATTCAACGCGTCCAATATCGGCGTTCCAGCTGATGTTCCGACTGGCCCAATGGCACAGCTGGGTGACAAGGTCACGTTCACTTACGAAGTCACCAACCCAGGTGGCGTCCCCTTGTCCAATGTGATCGTTACCGACAACACCGGCGTGGTCGTCGAACCGATGTTGCAGACCAATGGCACGAATGTCGGTGACGCAAACAGCGATGGTTTGCTTGATCTCAGCGAGACGTGGTATTTCCAAGCAGTGGAAATTGCCGACGCGGTTGGCCAGCAGATGAATATCGGCAAGGTCACTGCCGATCCGGGAATGGTGATGGCCGAAAATCCGAGCCATCACTTTGTGAATCCGTTGAGCATCGAAAAGTTCACTCGCGGTGAAGCGGAGTCAAGCGGTTTGGTCGGCGTGGATGTCTGTGACGACCTGGGGTTGGATGATTTCGATACGCTAACGTTGCGTTACGAAGGCAACAATTTTATAAGCAATCTGCAGGAAGGCAAAGCAGTCGTGGTCGGGACTCTTTCGGATCCCGCGCCGATGGATGTTTACATCATCGGCAGCAAAGAATCTGATGGAGAGAGTCGTCGATTTTTTGCGGGCAGCGTGGGACTGGGGGATGCGTTTGACTTGACGCAAGCCTTTAGCGACACGAGTTTCGGCTCGGCGACCTACGTCTTGATTTACGATGCCGATCCAGCAGCAGGGGGAACCTTGTTGCAAACTATTAACTTTCATACCTCCTGTTCGAAGCCGCTAAGATTGGGCGACATCTTTGGTGGAATGACACTGATCGGTGTCACTGACGTGGATGGCGACTCCGCGAGACTTGCTGATCCGAATCCGATGGACCATCTCGGTGAAGATGCCGACACTCCGCACGAAGCGGTCCCCATCACGCTCGGCGATAAAGTGATCTTCACTTACACGGTAACCAACTTTGGTAGCGCTGCGATCACGTTGGACAACGTCATCGATGACAACGGCACGCCGGGTGACGCCAGCGATGATCTCTATTGGCAACCTCCATCGGGAGTAGACCAAGCAATCATGGAGATCGTTGATGAGGCGGGGTACAACGTCGGCGACATCAACAATGATGATTTACTAGATGCCAATGAGATTTGGTTGTTCGAAGCGATGAATATCGTTCGCGAAGAAGGTGTGGTTGGCAACAAGGGTGTTGTCACCGGCAGCGTCCAAAGCGATGGAGTGTCGGTGTCACTGATGGACATGGACATGAGTCATCACGTCGGCGTATTGCCGGCGATTGATTTGTGTGAAACAGGCGAGCAGCCGACGCAGTTGAATATGCGTTACACCGCTTCGGACGAATTCAATCATGCCCAGGGAGACAAATCAGAAATCAACGTTTCCAATGGAAGTCTCGTGGGGGTCTCAAGCGTGTTTATCCGCGTAACCGATGACGAGGATGCGTTCGCCACGGGGGCCGAAATGTATTTTGGTGGCACTGTGAACCAGGGTGACGTCTTTGGTGTCGATGCAACATTGGCCGGCCGATCAAGCCTACGCTCGAAGATCTTTGTGCACTTCCTTGACCCGGCAAGCGGCGATTTGATCCGCACGGTCGAGGTGCATGCTTCTTGCTCAGCACCGTTGGTGCTTGGAAATCAGTTCGCAGGAGCCCAGTTGGTTGGGTTCATCGGAGATGAAGGGGCGATTCTCGGTCTGCAACCCAGTGCGATGATGACCGGTGACGGCAATGTGGTGGCCGGAGACGTCTTGTTCACCGGTCGGAAGGTGAAATTCACGTTGACCAATGTGGGCAACGACGACGCGCTGTTGGAAAGCTTGCTGTTCAACTGGGCCGAACAAAATAAGAAACTCAAGAAGATCAAGATCGACGGAGTGGAGATCTTCCGAACTGCATCAGGATGGTCCAGCGGTGGATTGTCCATCGGCACCAATGATTGGAAGGAGGGTACGGTCGACAACCGCACCATTTCAGCAGGACAAATTGTGCTAGTTGAATTTGAATTCGAGAAGGATGTAAGTAGCGAATCAAACGATTATCGACTGGACATGCTGTTTGATATCGATGGTGATGATGACGACGATACGCAAACGGTCGGAGTTATGTAGCGGCCAGGAGATGTCGTGTCCGCGAAGGATTCGTTTTTGTGTAGGCCGGAACGCAGCGAAGCGGAGTTCCGGCATGGCGGCGAGTGAGGAGTTGAGAGTGTCGCTGATCGCTCCGCGATCATAACGCGTAGGTCGGAACGAAGCGGAGCGAAGATCCGGCACAGCAGCGGCAACGAATTCAATGCCACGTTCGATCCCCCGGAACTGCGTCGCTGGCGTGTCTTGATCCGGAGTTACTACTAACACGGCAACCGACGTTGAAACCATTGTCGGCCAGCTTTCCAAGCTGGAACCGTAATGGTGGACGGGCGGTACGTGTCGTACGCGTTTACTCTCGCCCTGACGATCAAACGTTAGGCACGCTAACGGCTTGGAAAGCCGTGCGACAATGTCACCGAAAGTCTTCGCGACTTTCGCTACTCCGACGACGTTCGAGCTGCGTCGCTGTCTTGAGTTGACTCGGACAATGTACTCAAAATTCTGTATTGTTTTTGCATGGAATCATTCTCCAATTCTATGCTCCCAAATTGGTTGACACTCGTCTGTTCTAATTACAGTAGGGGGCTATCAATGCATCCCAGCGTGTATGTCTCCCTTCCCATGCCTGCTGTAATTTTGGACTCCCAAGGCCCTGTTTCATGCGACTGTCTCAAATTTCATCTCTGTTTGGCATCGCCTCACCAGCCCCGCGTGGGAAGAAATTAGAACGCAATCGAAAGCAAGCAAGGTGACGAATTCAGGCTTAGGTACTCGAGGATCGCCGGATGTTAGCGTTCTTGGGGGCCTCCCTGTCGGAATTGCCGATTTTTGACTGCCAATTACACCGGCACCGTCAGCTACAACGTCGCGAGTGAAACCTTTGTCGCGACAGCAGAGCCCCTCTCGATTAAGACGAGTCCTGGCATTTTTGTTCCTGGGCGCCCCATTCAGACGCCGAGCGACTTTAGGTTAGAGTTCAAAGTCGATTCGACGCGCAGGCTAATAAGTGGATTTTCGGGAGACGATTTTACTGTCAGTGGTTCAATTGACATAGACGACGACGGGCTATTGGACTCAGTGGCATATGGATGTGACGGGCAGAGATTGGCAGTGGCAGAACGCGACGGACGGTTAGAACCAAACGGCTACCAGTTATCCGCTAGCCGCTGGTCAACACACGATGCAATTGCGTGTCCGTAAAGAAGTGCTCAGCATTTCGCCTCATGCTCGATCCCAATAGTCTTGGTGACTGTAGCCGCGACAATGCCATCGACAATTAGTAGCAGCTGTGGACGCGAACCCTCAGTTGCGATCCAATACTTGCATAGACTGTGCCGCTTGTTAAACCGTCAAATTGCCAGTGATTGCAGCCCAGTTATAGTAACCCTGGATTCCGGCAAACGTTGAAATGGTATTGTCGCGTTGAAGAGCACGACGAAAGTAGCTGCGAGTGTCTCGATCCCAGCGGTACTGGATAAGTTCGCTTGGGGGCCAAGAGTTTCCAAAGTAGCGATCG
>CAXBHV010000256.1:0-7558 GCA_963974855.1 uncultured Rhodopirellula sp.
GGCCGTATAAGGGGCAAGATCCAGGGAGCGGAAGTCGGATCAAGCAAAAAGATGTGTACTTATCGATGGCCTACGCAGGCGGCAGTGCGGTCTTGATTGCTGCCGATATTTTGAGGCTTTGGGGGGATGTTGCACAAGACGACACAGGGTTGCATGGGATGCCCAAGGCGGTATCTCTTTTCAAACAAGGTGCGGAAAATCTATCAGTCGTGCGTCCGACGATGCCTGTGGAACCGATCCTGTCTGCAATCGGAGAATGTGATGCTTATGTTGCCAAAAATGCGGCAAGTAAGGTGGATTGGCCTTACTACAACATCTACACGATCGAGCGTTACCAGAGTTTCCGAGAAATCGCATTGAAGCTAGAGAAAAAGCCCAATGCAGCTTGGTATGACGCCGGAGTTAGCTATTTGAAGAGTACAGAGGTCAACGGCGCTGGGTGGACCGGGGTGAATAGTTACGTTACCAAGAGCACCGCATCTTCGTTTGCTATTTTGTTTTTGAGCCGAAGTACTCAGAAAGCGATTGAAAAGCTCAGTTCCGGAGCGACTCAGGGAGGCTGGGGGTTGCCCGATGATACGACAGCGATCAAGGTCGAAGGAACTCAAATCAAAGGCAGCGCGCCGGCGAATGAAGTTAACGATCTGCTCGATATGCTCAGTGACGATGAAGGCGGGGGGCTAGAGGGGAAATCGATTCCCGATGACCTGAAATTGGATCCTGATCCAAAGAAACGAAAGGCCCAAATCGACCGGCTCGAACGCTTGGTCCGCGGCAGTCGGTCGTATCAAGCCCGTCGTGTCGCCGCTCGGTTGCTCGGCCAAAGTGATGAATTGCGAGTCGTGCCGTCACTGATCTTTGCTCTCAGCGATCCCGATCCGATGGTTCCACGTTATGCTCGCGATGGGTTGCGATTCATCAGTCGACGCTTCGAAGGATTTGGAATGCCGGACAAGCCAAATCAGTCGGAGGTAAACAAGGCTCAGATGCAATGGCGAGAATGGTACCGAAAGTCGAACCCCAGCTACGTCTTTATTGATTACGATTTGTAAGATAATCGTCGTCTGTCGATTTGCGTGATTTTCTTGTTCTTTGCTTTTGTCGTGTAGGTAAACGATGTCGACCGCCGCTGATCATTCTCCAGTACTGTCCTCTTTGGAGGAAATGCGTGAGGAACGTCGTCTCGAACGAGAGAAACTCCGCACAAGCAAATTTGATCTTGTCACTTCGTTGTTCACTGCGTTGATCCTGTTTATCGGCACATTCGTGCTGATGTTGTTCATCGTTTGGTTGACCAGCCGAATGTCGTTTCCGCCTCGAGCCATCAAGCCGATTATCGAAAATCCCGCCGGACGAGGCGAAAATGCCGAAGGGTTCGAGCGTGATTTCGAGCCTCCCGGGGCCGAGGAAGTCGAAGAATTGATGGAGCCGACGCTGCAGGACACCATCGAAGCGGTGACCGATGCGGTCAGCAACGTTGCCGCGACGCTCGACACGATGAATACGAATGCGACCGCGTCGACCACGGGGACGGGCAAAGGAGACAGTCGTCCGCCTGGGCCCGAGGGCGAGGGCGAGGATATTGTGCCACGTTTTGAGCGTTGGCAGCTCAATTTCACCGCCAAAGCACTCGGGGATTATGCCGCCCAACTCGATTTTTACGAGATCGAACTCGGGGCCATCGGCGGTTCGATTCAGGGAGTTGACGTCGCCAATAATTTGGCTGGCAGCCCGAAATCACGGCGAATCGTCGATACAAAGAGCGAAAAACGACTTTATTTCATGTGGACCTCGCCAAGTCCGCTGATGCAGTTCGATCGTCAATTGCTGCAAAAGGCTGGCGTCCAGCTCGCGAATCGGCAAATGATGAAATTCATCCCCACCAACCTTGAAAACCAATTGGCCCACATTGAACTTGAGTACTCGACGGCAAAGGGGCATCCATCGGTGACTGAAATCGCCAAAACGATTTTTGAAAGCACTGCCGACGGCAATTCGTACAAGTTTCAAGTGATCGATCAACGTTACCGAAAAAACCGTAAATAGCAAATTCGCCAGGGGAATTCGATGATCGCAAGCTCCGCAGAGGCCGTCGCGTCCAGGCAATCGCCTACTACATCTCGGTGGGGAAAAGCCGAGAGCAAAGGGATGCGAACGACTTGGTTTGATTCCATTTCGTCTCTGCTGGTTGCCTTGTTGGTGTTGGTGGCAACCTCCGTCAGCGTGTTGTTTCTGCTCTGGGTACTTAGTGCTGAGTCGCAAGAACGAAAGACATCGGTGCCACCAGCACGCTGGGTCGCCGCGGGAAGCGAGGCGAGTGCAGATTCCGAGTTTCTCGTGCCGGTTGAAGACGAGGTTGTTGGGATCGAGGAGTTGCCCGTCGAAAAATCACTCGAGCAAATCTCGCAGTCCGCTGCCCAAGTGGCTGCGTTATCGAGTTCGGCCTCGGAACTCGATGGTACCCACACCGGACAAGGTGAGGACGGTCGTACCGCAGGGCCTGGCGTCGATTCAAGCCTGCTCGTTCCTCCCGCCCAGCGTTGGCAACTGGTTTTTACCGCACGCGATATTGCCGATTACGCAGTTCAGCTTGACCAATTCGGTATTGAACTCGGTGTGATTGGCGGAGGCCAGTCGGGAGTGGATTATGCGTATGCATTCTCCAGTCCGGGTGGGCCTGAGCGTCGGCATTTGGCAGAGAGCGCCGCGGAAAAACGAATCTATTTTCGCTATACCGACGCAAGTCCGCTAATCCAGTGGGATCGCCAGCTGATCCACCGAGCAGGAATCGATCTTGGCGACGGACGGGTGGAAATGATGTTCGTTCCTGCCGAGTTGGAGCGTCAATTGTTGGCGATCGAGTTGGCGTCTGCGAACAGCAACGGGCGTGAATCGTTGGAAAGTGTGCAGCGGACGGTGTTTTCGCTCGCGCGATCGGGTGGCGAACTCGTTTGGCAAGTCGTCTCGCAACGGTATCGATCAGCAAAGTAAGCGGCCATTCCGTTGTTGAATCTAGCGGTTTGTCAGGGATGAACGTTAGGTTTGGCCGTAGTGGACGAGGCCACGAGTCCTGCGATTCGACAGCTCAATGGGACTCGTTGCCTCGTCCACTCCCCCCCCGGTTCAATGTTGAAAGTTCACTGATAGTGTGACTTGCCCTCTGGCTTTGAGCACATCCGAAGCGTGTACGCGAAGCAAAGCGGACGGGGAAAACGCGTTTTGCGCGGCTATGAGGGGCGGTTGTCACTTTTTCGCTCCGTTTTGCTTAATGCAATCGCGCCAAAAATCGCCCGATTCGTTAGGATAAAGCTGGTATTGCCATCCCTTTTGAGTGAACCTCTATGGGAACAGCTGCTTTTACCCTTTTCTTTGATCCACCGAAGGACGAGATCCTCGATGCTTTTCGCTGAAATATCTATCTTCGACATCATCTCGCAAGCGACCTACGGCGCCCTGGCGGGGGCAGCTTTGTGGGGACTCTATAGCGCGACAGTCGTCTGGGCACGAGTAAACCAAAAACGATTCAAAAGCGAAGATGAACAAGATGTCTTCATGGATGATGTTGAACAAATGCTCAACGTGGGAGATTTCGAGGGAATCGCGGAGTATAGCGACGGCGATAATCGTGCGATTCCTCAGATCATCGAAATGGCGATGCACCATCGCGAGCTTGGTTACAAGCGAGCTCGGCAATTTGTTTTGGACCGCTTCCAACGCGACGTGATGAGCGATCTCGAGTATCGACTTTCCTGGGTAAGCACGGTGATCAAATCGGCTCCGATGATCGGGCTGTTCGGTACCGTTTTCGGGATGATGGGAGCGTTTAAGACGTTGGCTACCTCCGAATCGGTCGAGCCTTCGTTGTTGGCCGGGGACATTAACGTGGCACTGCGAACGACCGCTTGTGGTTTGGCGATCGCGATCCCGCTGATGATTCTTGTCGCAAACGTGAATATTAAAATTGCCAAGATGGAAGACCTTGTCGGTTCCGGATTGGCCCGATTTATGACTCAATACAAAGAGGCGCTTGCCAAATGGCCAAACGGTGGGCCTGCCTCGCCCTCTGCCTCAGCGGCAGAGCCAGTGGAAACAGTGATGCAATCGCCCCCAAGTTAGCCAATCTAGTTGAGGCCAATGACTTGTCTGGAGTTGGTCGCAAGCTTGATTGCTTGCGGCAGCGATTGTGGGCATGAAGTTGCAGTGGCTTCGTTGGCGAGTGATCACTGCCGACGAAACGTTCCTTTTGCACGCGGTGTTCACTTTTAGGATCGATCGATCATGAGTGCAGATACAGTACACGAAGATCTTCTTGAGGAAGAAGACGATGTCGCAATGCCGCGCAAGAAGCGTGACGATGAAGAGATGGACATCACTCCGATGATCGACATCACGTTCTTGCTGCTGATTTTCTTTGTGGTGGCTTCCAAGATGGACCCCACAAAAATCGGCACGATTCCAGAGGCGGATAACGGTTTGGCTGTGTCGGCTGACGATTCAGCGATCATCTTTATCGATCCCGGAGCGGGTGACGAAGTGATCTTGAAGAGGCGTGATGGCAGCGAGTTCAGTCGAGACGAAGCGACTCAGTCGACCGAGATCATTGAATACATTACCTCGGAACTCGAAAAGTCGATCGGGAAAAACAAGAATCAAGTCATGTTGCTTGGCGATGCCAACGTAAAAGTGGGCAAGGTGACTCAGATCCAGCAGGTTATTGGCGACGCGTTCGAGGACATCGAATCGACTTACATCGCGGTCAAAGAGGAGTAGGCACATGTCGGGATCCATTAACGCAGCGTTGCCCGCAAGCAAGGGATACCATGCGTCGCTGTTTAATCGCGGTGACGATTTGGACATGACCCCGATGGTGGACGTGACGTTTTTGCTTTTGATTTTCTTTATGGTCACCGCCTCCTTCGGATTGCAACGTGCGATCGAAATGCAGCGGAGTCCCAGTGAATTGCCTAGTCCCGTCCCGATCACGCCCGTTGATGCGTTGCCAATGATTGAGCTTCGTATTCACGAGCAGGGTGATTTCGCAGTCACCGCGACCGATTGGTCGCTTGATGTGGTTGGGAAGCAGCAGCTTGTGTCGACGCTGCGACGTGCCGTCGGCGATGCGTCCGCAGGCTTTCAGCTTGATGTACAAGTGCACGAGAAAGCGAAGTTGCAATCGCTGGTGAGCGGATTGGATGCGGCCAGCATTGTCGGTTTGACGAATTTGACAGTCCATCAAGTGGAAGAGTTCTAGAGTCGCTATGGCAATTCCCGTTACATGTTCACAATGCCACGCTCAGCACAATGTCCACGAACGTTTTGCCGGAGGGCACGTGCGTTGTCCCGATTGCGATGCGCAGGTGGATGTCCCTGTACAGAACGAAGTCCAGCAAGTCGATGACCTCGAACCGATTGTCGAGGTGCAGTCAATTGAGGACGAGTTTGGCGATGACGACTTTGCCAGCGTCGGCAATGCCGAAGCAATCGACGCGGATTCGTCATCTGCGAGCAATTTCAATTCTCCCAGATCTGGTTTGTCCACCGCAGCCCCGGTCGCAACTGCGGCAGTGGCTGCGACACAGCCCGCTGCGGATTCCGTGTCGGCTGACGATGACGACGACGAAGTGCCTAAGCGTCAGCCTCGCCAAGATGATGAATTGGACATGACGCCGATGGTCGACGTGACCTTTTTGTTGTTGATCTTCTTTATGGTCACGGCTTCGTTCAGTCTGCAGAAATCGATCGAGATGCCTCGCCAACAAACCGACGCGCCTAGTAGCAATCCGGATCCTGAAGAGACCGAAGAACTTGATTCGGTAGAAGTCCAGATCGATGATCGCGGCTCGTTTTTGGTGATGGCTGCGGATTGGGAGAGAGAAACACCCGGCAAGCAAAATCTAATTTCAGCGCTCAAAGAAGCGGTGCCCGGAGGCAGTGACGCCATGAAATTAGTGATCAAAGTCCACGAGATGGCAAAACTACAAGCACTCGTCGATGCCATGGATGCCGGGACAATTGCCGGGTATACCGAACTGCAAGTCACTCAGGTCGAAGAATTTGACTAGGGGCATTGTCGAAATTTGCTGGGGTGAACAGCTGAGTTAGGGGCGTCGTAGTGCATCGGAGATGTGATGACGTTTTCACGGCATCACCTGCTAATTGATTGAGTCTTATCACAGAATTAAAATAGTCGTTAAACATGCTTGCAAATGAACTGATCGATCGGCTAGAACGCGGCGGATTGCTCGACCAGGAAATCATCGAGGCGCTCCGTGAGCAGTTGGAGCAGGGGACTCGAGTCACGCCCGAAGCGGTGGCGAAGCTGCTGGTCGACAACGGACAACTGACGCGATTTCAGGCCACCAAGTTAATTGGGGAACTTCGCTCGGACGAGTATTCACAACCCGGTGAAGAGGTTGCCGAGGTTGCGGTCATGGACGATCTCGCGATCTTGCCCGAAGAAGAGGGCGAAGAAGTGTTCGAGGTCGGCATCGACGACGATGGGGCAGGGGACTTTGTTGCCGAAGCGGTGCCAGTGGAAGCGGTTGCCGTCGAAGCGGTTCCCGTCACAGAAAACGGACAAGGTAACGGTGCCGCCGCTTCGCGCCCCACGCGAGCACGTCCTAAGCCCAAAGAGCAAAAGTCGGTTTGGGACTCGTTCAAAGTCTACGGGTTCGCAGGCATCATCGTCCTGTTGCTGTTGTCTGGCTATGGCCTGTTCTACATGTTGACTCGGCAAAGTGCTGATGAATTCATCGCCAATGCCAACAAGCTTTACGATCAACAGCAATACACTCCGGCGCAAGATTCCTACATCAGCTTTCTCGATTCTTTTGGTGAAAACCATCAGTACTCGTCGATTTCACGCGTGCGAATTGTGATGTGCAAGTTTTATCGGGCAAAGGAGATGACCGATCCAACGGAAGCACTGGAACTGCTAAAGAAAGAATTGCCCACGATTGAAAACGAACCGGGGCTCAACGAAGAACGCACCAACTTGGCGGCGTTACTGGTGGATGTTGCCTACGAAATTGGTCGCGTGGCGAACAAAGAAAAAGACACCGCCGAGAAAGAGAAGCTGCTCGGCAAGTTAGACGAACAGCTCGTGTTGACTGAAAATCCAAACTACCTAAGTTCCGCCATGAAGACGACGTTGGGCGGAAAGTTGCAGGAAATTGCAGAGATGCGGCAACGCGTGCGTCGCGAGATCAATCGCAATGTGCGGTTGGACGAATCGGTCGTTGCGATGGAAGGGTTTTTAAAAGAACAGAAGACCAAAGAAGCGTACGACGTTCGCACTCAGTTGCTGCGCGAGTTTCCTGAACTTCATGATAACGATCGGCTGATGACATTAATCGTTAGCGCCAGCGACATTCAAAAAACGTTGGTGAAACCAGCGAGTGATGTGCCAAAGTTGGCTGATTTGAAAGAGGAAAATGGAAACGATCGTTCCATTGTGTTAACGGCGATGGAAGGACGCAAAGCGGTCGATTTGGTTGGCGAGATCTTGTATCTGCGTGCGGGCGGATCGATGTTGGCATTTGCCGGAGATACCGGCGGG
>CAXBHV010000257.1:0-7554 GCA_963974855.1 uncultured Rhodopirellula sp.
CGGTTAGCGGTGGGATGTAGTGGCGATGGCAAAATTGCCGTCATCGACACGACGTCGTTTGAACTGCTGTACGACGAACCTCTTGTCGGCGGCATTAATCTTGGACACATGGTTGCGTCGCGTGATGGCAACCAAGTCTATTTTCCCTGGATGGTCTATCGCTCGAATCCCATCACGGTCGGCAACATCAAGCGAGGCTGGGTGTTGGCCAGCCGGATTGGGCGAGTTCGGCTGGATGGTCCCGCGTACCGCGAAGCGATTTCGTTGGACGTACCTGAATTGGCGATTGGTGACCCGTATGGAATCGCGATCACGTCCGATGAAAAACAGATGGTCGTCACGGCAGGCGGAACTCACGAATTGCTTTTCTACCGACTTCCTGATCTGCCCTTCATCGGTGCCGGGGGACCGGGCGATTTGATTGAACGCGAGTTACAATATGATCGAAAACGGTTTGATCGAATTCCGCTGGGGGGACGTCCATTGGGGATCAAAATCGCAGGCGATGATCGCACTGCCTACATTGCCAATTATCTCAACAATTCAGTGCAAGTGGTTGATTTGGAGGAGCGGACGTTGCTGTACGAAATCGATTTGGGAGGCTCCGATTCGATGTCGCTCGCTCGCCAAGGAATGGCGATCTTTCACGACGCGACGCGCAGTTTGGATCAATGGTATAGCTGTCATTCGTGTCACCAAGATGGCGGTTCCAATGCCCTGCCGATGGACACGATGAACGATGGCACCGAGTTGACGGTGAAAACGGTGTTGCCACTGTTTGCTGTCGAAAAGACAATGCCGTATACGTGGCACGGTTGGCAGCAGAGCCTGGATGATTCGATTGCCAAATCATTCACCTCGACGATGATCGGTAAAGCTGCGGCAGCAAGTGAGACCGAGGCCGTGCGTTCCTACCTGAGCTCGCTCGAATTGCCCCCCAATCCGTATGTGGGGCCCGGCGGCGAACTGTCGGAATCAGCAGCCCGCGGCCGCCAAGTCTTTTTGAGCTCCAAAGCAGCTTGCGCCGATTGTCATCGTGGTCCCGAACTGACCGATAACAAGATTCACGATGTTGGCCTCAATTCCAAGGACGATTTTTACGAGGGGTACAACACGCCATCGTTAAAAGGGACCTACCGGAAAGTACGCTGGTTGCATAGCGGCAGAGCCAAAACGCTCGAGCGGGTCATCACCGATTTGCACAGCCCCGAAAAGGTCAACGGCGAAGCGGAGCTGACCGAACAAGAGGCAGCCGATTTAATCGAGTATTTAAAGACACTGTGATGGAATTGTGTCCTGCCGATCGGCTAAAATGTCGGGATGCAACATTCCGATCTCCAGGCCGCTTGCCAAACCGTTGTTCATTTGTCGCAGCATATGAACCGACTGCGCGGCGAAGCGGTCCAATTCCAGCAGACTTGCACGACGCTTAGTCGCGGGTACTTCACACCCAGCGAAGATGATCAGGTCACGCACCTGTGGGTGTCCTATCATAAGGCTCGCAACGCGCTGCTAGAATTGATTCACTCGACTCGGCAATCGGTTGGCAGAGACGTCGAGGAGCACCCAGCTGAATTTTTGTGTGCTTATGCCGCGGCCGTGGTGCTGGTGGATGCCGCTCGATGCTTGCGTGATCTCTTCTCGAAAAACGCGCTCGTGCGTCGCAAGCTAAACGAGTCGTTTGATGCGTACGGGATTTCTGCTGGCAGCTTTGACGCGATTCAATTGACGCTGACGTCGCCTTCCAATGCGACGCAACTGAACCGGGCTAACCATTTTTATACCGACCATCATGACTCGCTTGCCGAGACGGCTGCCGGCAACCCGGCGTTACAGGAAGTCCAAAGCGTGATTGATACCCGTTTGCAGCGAGTGCAGGTCGGACCGAGGCAATACATACGCTCGCGAATCGCCGAGCGTCGCCGCGATTTCCGAGAACGTATTTTAGCAGGTAGTCTGCAACAACTGATTTACACCGTGCAGCAGTGGGGCTCGCTCGCCGTCAGTGCGATCAGCACCAACCCGAGCCACATTCCTCAATTGCCCGCTTCGATTTCGGCCGAGCTGTCGACTTTGCTGCGTCCAGGCGACATCTTCGTTACTCGCAAAGATACTGCACTGACCAATTATTTCTTGCCGGGATATTGGCCGCATGCGGCGTTCTACATCGGTGAAGAACAAGTGATCGAGTCGCTCAAAGACGGCGTGCGCGTGCGATCCATGATTTCGCCGTTTGGAAATGATGCCGTTGCGGTCATTCGCCCTCAGCTCGATCCGGCGGTCATCGCAAAAGGGATCGAGCGAGCGAAGACCCACGTGGGAAAACCGTACGATTTTGATTTTGACTTTACCCGCTCGGACCGGCTGGTTTGCACCGAAGTCGTGTATCGCGCCCTCGAAGGAGTGGGCGATATCGTATTTACCCTGACCAAACGAGCTGGTCGGCAAACACTCTCGGCCGAAGACCTTTTGAACCTTGCGGTCCAGCGGAAGCACTTCCACCCCGTGGCGGTGTATTGCCCGAGTCACGGCGATCGACTGCAGGGCGATGAAGCTATGTGCGAGATATTGCGAAAGACCATGGTGAAATAACGGCAAGGATTGCTTTGTTGGCGGCCAACTATCGTGGGAAAGTTGACCGGCGATTTCCGATCGATTACTCTTTCTAGGCGTGCTGTTCTCCCGCCTTCCGCCCGGTAAATGACCGATCCTGCCAACGCCCGACATCCCTCGGGTACTCAAATTCTTTGGGGCCAACAAGTGGCCGACGGATTTCAAGCAAGTTTACGCCACGTTTTTCCTTCCTTCGTGCTCTGACTCTCTCTCTCCCTCTGATAGGTACTTCTCATGCGAATGCTGAGCCTGATTTGTTTCTTGACCAGCTTGCTGCTCCCGGTGAGCCAAGTTCGCGCTGAATCCAATGCGAACCCATCAGATCGGAAAAAAGTGGTCTTTATTGCGGGACCTCCGAGCCATGGCTACGGAGCACACGAGCACTACGCGGGATGTTTGCTGCTTGCCAACACGCTGAAAGAGGCGATGCCAAATTTTGATGTCGAAGTCATCAAGCATGGATGGCCTAGCGAAGGTGTCAAGGCACTCGAGGGGGCGGACAGCATCGTCGTTTACTGTGATGGGGGCGGACGTCATCTGCTGAACCCACACATCGACGAGCTTGATCCGCTGATGAACAAAGGGGTAGGCCTCGTTTGTGTGCACTATGGAGTTGAGACGCCAGCGGGCAGAACAGGCAACGCGTTCTTGGATTGGATTGGCGGTTATTTTGAAGCCGGTTGGTCGGTCAATCCGCACTGGGTCGCCAAGTACGAGACGTTCCCGGATCACCCGATCAGCCGTGGTGTAAAACCGTTTGCGATCAATGACGAGTGGTACTATCACATGCGGTTTCGCGACGGAATGATAGGCGTCACGCCAATTCTGTCGGCACTGCCGCCCGAAGACACGCTGCGCCGCCCCGACGGACCACACAGCGGCAATCCAGCGGTTCGCAAAGCGATTGCCAACGAGGAAGTGCAGCACATGGCGTGGGCTGCCGAGCGTGACGGCGGCGGTCGCGGTTTTGGTTTCACCGGAGGCCATTTCCACTGGAATTGGGGCGACGAGAACTTTCGCAAAGTGATGCTCAACGCAATCGTCTGGACGGCACACGGCGAAGTGCCCGAGAGCGGTGTCACGACCGGCAACCCTTCGCAGGATGAGTTGGAAGCCAATCAAGACGAGCCGAAACCAGCAGCCAAAGCTGACGCCAAGACTAAAAAAAAAAGTCTGACAAGCCAGTCAGCCGTGCCGCGATTAAGCGATCGCTAGCCGACTCGGCGAAAAACAATTCGGTAAAACCGATCTTCAAAAGTAAACCGGTTTCCAAACAGACTCCGGGACATGCCGTTGCGATCGATGTCCCACTTAACGGCGCAAAGCAGCTGTACTTGGTCGTCACCGATGCCGGAAACGGATTCTCGTGCGATTGGGCGGATTGGGCCGAGCCTCGATTGGCCGGGCCCAAGGGTGAAAAAAGACTAACTGAGATCCAATGGACTGAAGCGTCGTCTCAATGGGGCAAAGTCCGCGTCAATAAAAACGCAGGCGGCGGACCGCTAAAGATCGCGGGCAAAGCGGTCGCCTATGGGATCGGCACCCACGCAAATTCGCTGATCGCATTTGATCTGCCCGAGGGCTACGACCGCTTTGTGGCCAGCGGTGGGCTCGATAACGGAGGAACCGATCAAAGTGGCGGCGACGCTGCGGAAGTCGAATTTCTTGTCTACACCGCCAAACCGTCGCTGTCGACCAAGGGGAGCAATGATGCGGGATCACATGAAGTCGCCGATGCCCTTGACGGTTTGGATGTCGGCGATGGGTTGGCGGCGACGTTGTTTGCGGCCGAACCGCAACTGCTGAGCCCATCGAACATTGACATTGATCACCGCGGACGCGTTTGGGTTTGCGAAATCGTCAACTACCGTCGTCACAAAGGGAAACGTGCCGAGGGAGACCGGATCTTGATCCTCGAAGATTCCGACGGCGACGGGCAAGCGGACAAAGAAACTGTGTTCTATCAAGGCACTGATATCGATTCGCCCCACGGCGTCTGTGTGCTCGGAGATAAAGTCATTGTCTCGGCAGGCGACAAAGTCTTTTTGTTTACGGATTCGAATGGCGACGATAAACCGGAAAGCAAGCAGGTCTTGTTCAGCGGCATTTCTGGAACCCAGCACGACCATGGCATCCACGCGTTTACGTTTGGACCTGATGGAAAGTTGTATTTCAATTTTGGGAATGCCGGAAACCAAATTAAAGACAAAGACGGCAACCCAATCATTGATGCGGCCGGAAACGAAGTCGCTGCGAAAAGACAACCCTACCAAGAGGGTATGGTGTTTCGTTGCAATCTTGACGGCAGCGATTTTGAAACGCTGGGCTGGAACTTTCGTAACAATTGGATGGTCACCGTCGATTCCTACGGATCCATTTGGCAATCCGATAACGATGACGATGGCAACAAAGCCGTGCGAATCAATTACGTGATGGAGTTTGGGAACTACGGCTACAAAGACGAAAAGACCGGCGCGGGCTGGCGCTCGCCTAGGACGGGGATGAGCACCGCGATTCCCGAACAACATTGGCACTTAAACGATCCTGGCGTCGTTCCCAACTTGCTGTTGACCGGAGCGGGATCGCCGACCGGGATCACCGTTTACGAAGGTGATTTGTTGCCGATGTTTCGTGGTGATTTGATTCACTGTGACGCGGGGCCCAATGTTTGTCGTGCCTACCTAATTGAGAACGATGGCGGCGGTTATAAGGCAGAAATCCGTGATGTCTTGACCGGCACTCGCGACAAATGGTTTCGCCCGTCCGATGTAAAGGTGGCTCCCGATGGATCATTAGTGATTGCGGACTGGTATGATCCTGGCGTCGGAGGACACGGGATGGGGGATCTCGACCGAGGTCGCTTGTTCCGAATCGTGCCGAGCGACCACGACGGCAAATATCAGACGCCAACGTTTGATTTCACTAGCATCGATGGGGCAATCCAAGGACTCAAGAACCCGAACTACTCGGTTCGTGCGATGGCTTGGCAATCGCTGCACAAACAAGGAGCGGACGCCGAGTCGGCACTAACGAAGCTTGCGTCGTCGGAAAATCCGATCTATCGCGCCCGTGCGTTTTGGTTGTTGGGTAAGATCGAGGAGCGTGGTAAGAAAACTGTCTCCGCAGCAATCGCGGACGATGATCCCAACATTCGCATCGTTGGGGTGCGTTTAGCTCGTCAATTGAATCTCGATGTTAGCGAGTACGTTCGCCCCTTGATCAAGGACGAATCGCCACAAGTTCGTCGTGACTTGTTTGTTGCACTTCGTCATAGCGACTCGGCTCAAAAACCCGAATGGTGGGCCGAGCTGGCACTTCAGTACGACGGCGAGGACCGCTGGTATTTGGAGGCTCTTGGCTTGGCATCCGAAAACGACGCGGACGCTTGTTTCTCGGCCTGGCTCGAAAAGGTGGGCGAGCATTGGAATTCGTCTGCGGGACGTGACATCGTTTGGCGAAGTCGATCTGCATTGGCACCGGCCTATCTGGTGAAACTGTTACAAGATCCATCGACCACCGCAGCAGACCAAGCACGTTACCTTCGCGCATTCGATTTCCATGATGCTGCCGAAAAAGATATGGCGCTGAAACGCTTGATTGTTTTGGCTGCGGATGCTTCTGGATCGGCAGGGGGCCGCAACGACGCGGTGATCGTCGAAGCGATATTACGACTTCAGAATTTCGACATCCAATCTTCCGGGCCTGCCAAAGCGGCGGTACTGCGTTACTTGCGAGCACAACCAGGAACGGATTCGTATTTCAACTTGCTTGAGCGACTGAAGTTACCCGAGATGGCTGCCGATTTGGCGCAGTTCAGTCTCGCACATCATGACCAAACTAGCGGCGTTCGCGCCGCGGAGATATTGTTTGCGATGGATCGTCAATCATTGCTGCTCGATGCAATGCAGAGCGACGACATCAAGCAGCGTGTTGCGGCGGTGACGTTGGTGGGGCATGCGGGACGCAATCAAACCGTTTCGCTGTTGTTGCCGTTGGTTACGGCGGATGGTTTGCCGAACGAAGTGCGTGTCGCGGCACTCGAGGGAATCTCGCGACGTCCCAATGGTCGCAAAAAACTGCTCGACTTGGTCGTCACTCGAAAATTGCCCGACGATTTGAAGTTTGCCGCGGCGAACGTGTTGCTGTCGACCGAAGAGGAAGCGATTCGCAGCGAAGCGGCGAAGTATCTCGAGCTTCCTGCGACCGCCGACAGCCAGCCGTTGCCTCCGCTAGTAACGCTTGTGAAGCGACGCGGAGACGTGGCCGCTGGCGCCGAGGTGTTCCGTAAAACAGGGACTTGTATCAACTGTCATAAAGTGCATGGCGAAGGAAAAGAAGTCGGACCCGATTTGTCCGAGATCGGCAGCAAGTTATCGCGTGAAGCGATGTACGTATCGATTCTGGACCCCAGTGCGGCGGTGAGCCACAATTTCGAGACCTACAGTCTGCTCACCGACGACGGTTCGGCGATCACTGGCTTGCTGGTCAGCGATACCGCAGAATCGGTCACGCTTCGCAATGCCGAGGGGATCGATCAAACGGTCAGCAAGGACGAGATTGAAATTTTTCAAAAGCAATCCAAGTCGCTGATGCCACAAGATCTGCAGCGATTGTTGACCGCCGAACAGCTCGTCAACCTCGTCGAGTACACCCTAACGTTAACGAAAAAGTAACGCCAGCGAATCTCCTGCGCAGGGCGTTACCTGCGTCTTAATCTGACTCATACTCTTAATCCTAATCTTTTCTGCCTGCCTGCCGATCCAACGGAGATTGCTCGGACGGGATTAAGATTACGAGTAGGATTAAGATTAAGAGTTGCTTCCCAACGGACCAGAGCCCTAGCATCACCCCATTGTCGCTCGGCTTTCCAAGCCGATAGCGTTCATTCACTCGCAGCAAACAGTTACATCGGCAATCTATCCCTAAACCTCGTGATAATTA
>CAXBHV010000258.1:0-7550 GCA_963974855.1 uncultured Rhodopirellula sp.
CTCCGTAAAACCAAATGAACCACCAACCGTTAGACGTGTAATGTTCGCCGGGCTCAATCGCATGGGGACTGGCGTATTGCGTGACGATAATCGCGAGCGATGCAATTACCACCGAAATGACGAGCGAGACCGTGAGCCAAGTGGCCAGCGGCCACCATTTTTTCGTTACCAACCAGCGAAACAAATGGAGACTCGCCACCACCGCCGGCAAGGTAACGAGCCCAATTGCCACCTTTGTCACGAGGTCCGCCTTGTTGATGACTGGCGCGTCAATCAGCAACGCAATCAGCGGCATTGCGGCGACCAGTGGCGAAAGTAATAGCCAGCGCAAACTCCATTGCCGCAACTGAAATGATCGCAGCAGGTAGGCGCCGGGCAAGTAAACCAGCATCACGCAGTAAAACACCGCCCATGCAGCCAGAGTTGGTAGGGTTGCGAGTTCCGTGGGGCGAGGGTTCCAGGGCAGCGGGTGACTTTCGCGGGGTGATGTCTTTGCAGAGCTCAGGTTTGCACCTACTCGTGTTTGCATTGCAGCGAGTTCGCCAAGTCGCGGCATCATCGTGGCCTCACGCACACTGACATTCAGTTGATTTTGAAGCACAAACCAAGCAGGATGGTCACGACCGGTATCACTCAGCATCGCCAGTTGGCCTGGGGCGGTTAATAACGGATGGACCCCTGGTTTGGCTGGCGGAACCGACAAATTCCAGACTAATTCACCCGTTTTGGCATCCAGGGCGTAGAGCGTTGCGGGGGCGAAGAGGTGATGGGCTAGGATCAGATTGGGATGCGATTGGCAGGCGGGCAAGATGCCTTCGATCTGATCATCCGCTGTTGCAATCAAGTCGTGTTTCCAAATCGGCGAGTCAGGCGTTTCGGGACGAATTGCCATGAGACGATTTTGATGGATGATCACGAGTTCGTCGTTTTTGTCACCATTTGTATCACAAGCCACGACGCGACTGCGTCCGCTGAGAATTCCTTGCGGCGCGTCGACGCGGAAATCCGAGACCGCTTCGCCGTGGTGATCCACGACAATCACTCGCGGTGTGCCATCGAACCAATGCAGGCAGATTCGTTGCGGACCTGCGGCAGTTCGCAGTGGCATGATTCGCGGACGATATCGATACTCGTAGTCACTGACGTGGCCTTGTTCCCATCCCGCAGAGACCTCGAACTCACGTGCCCAAATTTCACGACCCTCCGCGGCGGAAAACGCTCGCACGATGGCGATCGAACGTTGCCCGTCGGTCGGCGTATCAAAATGCAACGTGATCAATTCGGGATTCTTGTCACGCTCTAAATCGATCACCGCGGCGGGTGGCATTTCGCTAAACGCATACGGTGGGTTGCGTGCCGGAGGGACGGCGATCTGCCACAAACGGGCTCCCGTTTTTCCATCGAGCGTTCGCAGTTCCTGACGCTGCGGTCCGATCGCGGATTCCGCCGCCGTCATCGCTGCATCGCCAGGGACGACGATGTCGAGAACCCCATCGGCATTCAGATCGTCGATACAAAGCGGGACCGTCCCCTGGTCAAATTCGATCGGTGAAATCGTGTCGCCGGGGGATAACCCGTAACGCCTTGTCAGTGGCTCGTGCCAGATCTGTCGCCCGCTACGTCCTGAGAAAACAAACAAGCCCAATTGTTTTTGGTGGGTGTTAAACTCGCGGTCCTCCGGAAAATTCCAGTCGCTGGCGGCAACCCAGATCACCTCGGCAGCCCCATCGCCATCGAGGTCACGGACATCCATTGCATGAACTCCGGCGACATAGCGCGTATGAAAATCGGCATCCCAGAGGCGGCGGCCCGTGCGTCCTGAGATAGCGAAAAGTGGCACGCTGGGTTCTGGTTTGGCTAAGTTGCTGACGTACAGCAGCAAGTCGATGGTGCCATCGCGGTCAAAGTCGCCGGGGGCTGGTTGCGTAATTTGTTCGGGGCCATCTGTGGGCTGATGCAATCGATAGTCATCGGCCAGGAATCCCGAGCCGAGAAATCCGTCTTGTCGCGGTAACGCAGCCACCACTCGTAGATAATGCAAGTCTTTTTCGGGTAGCTTCGTTTTCCACAACGCTCGTCCATCACGCCCCGAGGCCGCGTGTACGGTTCCGTCGGGTTCGACCCGAGTCAGGTCACGGACGCCGTCTCGATTCAAATCGACGGTGGCGGACCAGCGTTCTCCCATGCGATTCCACAATTCACGTGGTTGTGCACGGAAACCAATCAGTGTGCCGCCAGCATCAAGTGCATTCGGTTGCCGAGGAATAAAGGCGAACAAGTCCTCGATCCCACCTTGCTGCGTCGCGGCAGCTTGGAATGAAACCAAATTTGACCCTGTTCGAGTTACCTTTCCTGTTCCGGCTGAGAATGCAACTGCAAGCGATGGTTTATCATGGCCCTGCATCGGATGAACCGGGACCAGGAACTGAGGCCAACCGTCGCTGCCAGCGTTCCACCACAGTGGCGGCCCCAGTCGATAGCTGGCACTTTCCGTTGGTCCCGTCAAAGGATGCCGTCCTACCCACAGAGGCGTTCCATCGTGACCGGAAAACGCATCGACATATAGATCGAAACTTCGCGACCACAGCGTGGCGACAAACACATCGGAAATTCCATCATTGTTGATGTCGGGGCCGGCTAAGAAATGGTCCACTTGTTGGTCCATTGTCTTGAGTTTGCGTTTCCACCGACGTGTGCCGGTGGTTGCATCGCGGACTTCGATCTCGCCCCACGCTCGTACGGTGTTCCCATCGGTCTTGGACGTACCGCTCGGAAAAATCAATTCGTATTGCCCGTCGTTATCAAGGTCGACAACCTGTGGCCACGCCGGTGGATCGATGGCGGCTTGACTCCAATCTGCGACCGGCAGTTCGGCTTGCGCATCGAAAGTCCATAACATCCGGGCATCGGCCAGTGACCAGACGGCGATTCGCACTCGCGACGTGGGACGGCTGGCGGTCGGCGCGATAACGGCGGGCAAAGTCTGTGTCAAAATCACTTCGTCGGCTCCGTCACCATCGACGTCGATCATGATTGGGGCTTTGCTCGGTTGCACTCCGCAATCGATCGGCTGGCCGACCGGGGTACCGGTGGCGGTGTCGTACGCAATCAGCCGCGAGCCCACCATCATCGTCAGCCGTCTGGATGACACTGTGGCGGACGGGTTCCACGACGCTAATACGGGCGGACTGGGAACGTGGTGGTAATATCCGGTGCGTTCGAGCCGAGGCAGTTCGCGTCGTACGCCGTCTGGAAAGAATTGGTTTTCAATGCCGCCGACCGAGGTC
Source organism: uncultured Rhodopirellula sp. (assembly GCA_963974855.1). Taxonomy (GTDB): domain Bacteria; phylum Planctomycetota; class Planctomycetia; order Pirellulales; family Pirellulaceae; genus Novipirellula. The sequence goes on from CAXBHV010000258.1 coordinate 3,288, forward strand.
GCTGCGGCGGCGGAGCCATAAAACCAGCGAAAGCTTTCGGGCACATCTGGGGTTGCAGGCGTTATGAAATCAGACTCGCTAAAGTCGAGTCGCCAGATCGTTTTTCCCGATTGTCCGCATACCGTTTGCAGCCAACGTCGCACCTTTGCGGATGGATCGCCTTGCTCGGCCATCATCACAGCGAAATCGGTAATGCCGTCCTCGTTTACATCGCCCACTGCGGTCGGTGGGTACAAAACGCTGCTGAGGACTCCTTGGAAATTGCGCTGTGAATCGCTGGTGATTTCTTGCTGCAAATCATGACCGGGTGCAGAGGTCCACAGCAACGCGCCGTCGGAACCGGAAATCGCGAACACGATCGCTTGGTGACGTGCCGCCACGATAAAGTCGTCGATGGCGTCGCCGTTGAGGTCCACTGCGGGGTTAACGATAAAAGGTCTTAGGTCAAAGCTGCCCCAACCGGCGTAAGGACTGTGGGTCATCAAACGCTTCCACGGCCACACCCAACCGCTTGTGGCCTTCAGCAGAGGCTGGCCCGCTTTCTCCAGTGCGGTGGTCCACCGCAGTCGATTTTGCTGTGGGTCAAAACAACGCAGCCCCGATTCGTCCATCGTTACGATCAAGCTATGTCCGTCCGCAGCAACGATCTTGTAAGTGTTTTGAATTTCCAGCGGGGTCATCAATAGCGATTCGTCGAGGTTGACATCAAATTTGGGCGATTGACCTCGAGCCAGATTCACGCCGTAGGTTTCGCTCAGCCGGCTTTCACCGGAAACCTGCACCTGATACTGACCCGCGGTAATGTCGATCGCTTGCTGAGTCGGTACGGTCTGGCGTGCGACAAGTTCTCCGGTGCTGTCGCGAATGACCGCCGCCAACGGAGGCGTGTTCGTTGCAAACGACACGGGAACAAGTTGGCTTTGACGATAGCTTTGCGTCAACAACAACACGACGATCAATAGCGCCGCGGTCGCTGCGACCGAACGAGCGGTCAATGTCAGTGCATGGCGATGTTTCCGAGCCCACTGCCTACTTCGTTCGATCCAATTCGCTCGACGCGCCTTGATCGGACGACCGTCAAGAACCGCTCGGCAGTCGTCCGCCAGTGATTGGGCCGATTCGTATCGCTGCTCGGGCTGTTTTGCCAAGCACTTTAGCAATATCGTTTCCATGTCACGTGACAACGCCGGTGACAACGTGCGAGGTGGAACCGGTTCTTGGTTCAATATTTGATCGATGACTTCCTGAGGCGTCTCGGCCAAATAGACAGGCCGTCCTGTCATCAATTCATACAGCGTGGCTCCGAGGCTGTAGAGATCCGTGCGATGGTCCAGCCGATGACGCGATGCCGAAGCTTGTTCCGGACTCATGTAGCGCGGCGTCCCGATGACAGTTCCGGTCATACTGAGCGCCACATTGTCGATCCGCATAGCCAGACCAAAATCAGTTAGCCATATTCGGTCCTCGTCGTCCAGCAACAGATTGGATGGTTTAATGTCGCGATGGATGACGCCACGTTGATGCGCATGGTCAAGCGCGTCGGCCACTTGGACGCCCCAATTCATTACCGTCATGGGATCGATCGGTTCGCCCGTCTCGCCGAGCACATCGGCAAGACTGCGTCCTTGGATGAACTCCATCGCGAAAAAGTTAACGCCTTTTTCGAATCCAACATAGAAAATTGGGATGATGTTGGTGTGATGCAAATGTGCTACCGTTTCGGCCTCGCGACGAAAGCGATCGATCGCCTCCGCATCGCTGAGCGAAGTAAACCGCAGCACTTTCAAGGCAACACGGCGATGCAGTGAAACCTGCTCGGCCTCGAACACCACGCCCATGCCACCGCGTCCAATTTCTCGCAGCAGTCGAAAATCGCCGAGTTGTTGTCCTCGTCCGTGATCTTTCGAGTCTGCCGCTTGGATGAACTCCAATCCGGCTAAATCGACCCTTGCATTGACTTGGAAGTCTGCACCGATCGTTTCATCCACATGGGACGTAGGTGCGGGCGCCCCCGGGGTTTGGGCGAGTTCGCCTGCGGCATCGGTTGAGTTCTCACTCGGCATCACAAGTCACTCCATGCAACGCCACCCTGTTGATTTACGCTGTCATTTTACTGCTGGGCAATCCGTGAAGAAATGGAGTACCTCGCAAAATTCCGCTAGGATTGTCATTGACAGCTTGACGGAGCTAAAATTCACGCATCTGAGCAAAAGACTCCGGTTTTCTCTTCAGCGACTTTGATTGTGAAATGACCATGAACCACTCAGCAACCTTACGCAAACCCGACGAAGGCCGCACGATTGCGGTCGTTGGTGACGTGTACCGCTTCCTAGCAACCGGCGAGGAGACGGATGGTAAGTATGCGATGTGGGAAGCGATCGTTCCTCCGGGTGGCGGCCCTCCACCGCATATCCACAGCCGGGAAGAAGAGTCGTTCTACATTCTCGAAGGCGAAATCACTTTTCACGTTGGCGACGAAAGGATCGTTGCCACGGCAGGCACATTCGCCAACATGCCGGTGGGAAGTTTGCACAGCTTTAAGAACGAAACCAATAAGACCGCACGGATGATTCTTTCGGTGGCGCCTGCGGGTTTAGAGCAGATGTTCTTCGAGGTTGGCGTGCCACTTGAAGAGGGTTCAACAGAAGCGTTGCCGCCCACAAAGCAAGAGATCGAGAAGTTGTTGGCGGTTGCGCCAAACTACGGAATCGAGATCAAACTGCCTAAGTCGTAGCTTTAAATCGCACTCGGCAACGCATCTGTCTTGCCCAAAACAACGAAGTCTTATGCACGAACAGCTGCACACCGATCAACAACGCATTGAGCAAATTTTGACGAGGGTGCTCGAAGACAGCGTCCGTTTTCTCAGTGCGGCTGGCTCCAGGCCTGCGGGGGTGGTGCCGCCGGAAACTGTTGCTGAAACGCTGCCTCAGGATGGTATTGGCGCGACTGAAACATTGGATCTGTTTCGGTCAAAGTATGCGGATTGGATGAGCGGGTCGGCGGGCCCTCACTACTTTGGGCTGGTTACGGGCGGCGCGACTCCGGCCAGCATCGCGGGCGATTGGTTGACGACGATCTATGACCAAAATGCGACCGGTTCCAGCGATTCGATCGCGCCGCAGATCGAATTGGCCGCGATCGGGCTGCTGCGTCAGTTGTTTGGTCTGTCGTCGGACCACGCAGGAGTGTTTGTGTCGGGCGCAACGATGGCCAACTTTGTCGGTTTAGCCACGGCGCGACAATGGCTGGGGCATCGCCGGGGCTGCCGCCCATCCGCGTGCTGTGCGGAACGCCGCACTCGAGCGTGTATAAAGCGATCGCGATGCTGGGACTTGGACGTGACAGCTTGGAGCAAATCGAAACGCTTCCGGGACGAGAAGCGGTTGACGTGGTGGCGATGCGAAATCGATTGACGGAGCTAAGCGAAAGCGGGGAACCGTGTTTGGTGGTTGGCAATGCGGGGACCGTCAATAGCGTCGACTATGATGACATCGACGCGTTGGCGGATCTGTGTCAAGAGTTCGGGGTTTGGTTGCATGTGGACGCGACCTTTGGTGGCTTTGCCGCGTGCGTCCCCGAAAAACAGTCGCTTGTTGCGGGGATAGACCGCGCGGACTCGATCACCATTGACGCGCACAAGTGGCTGAACGTGCCGTACGATTCCGCGATGATTTTTACGCGTCATCTGCAACAGCAACGCGAGGTTTTTCAGAACTCCGCCGCGTATCTCGAAGCGGACGCATCGCCAAGTAATTTCGTGAATTTGACGCCTGAAAACTCGCGTCGATTCCGCGCCTTGCCCGCTTGGTTCACGTTGATGGCTTATGGCCGCGACGGGTACCGTGAGGTCGTGACGCGAAATTGCCAGATCGCCAAGGAGATCGGTAACCGGATCGAAGCCTCCGACGCGTTTCGCTTGCTAGCGCCGGTGCGAATGAACGGCATCGTGTTTACGATTGCCGGTGAAGGTGTCACGCACGGCAAAATTCAAGCGTATCTGCAGGCGGTGCAGGCGGGCGGAGTACTTTACATGACGCCAACGGAATATTTTGCGGCACCGGCGATCCGGATTTCCGTGACAAATTGGCGGACCACCGAGCAAGACATCCCCGCAGTTTGGAGCGGGATGCTCGCCGCGCTGGACTCCATTAAGACGTGACCGTATATCAGTTGGTGTCATCGCCCTGATTTCAAAACCTGCGGCTTCGCAAATTACCCCTGGGCTTTTAGTTCGACTGTCCCATTTTGTGAGCCGAACGC
>CAXBHV010000259.1:0-7541 GCA_963974855.1 uncultured Rhodopirellula sp.
TGAGTTGGAATAAAGCCAGGCGAGGGGCGACGAAGTGGCGGTTGATCGTTGACTGCTAGCTGCATCTGATCGTCCGAAAAGATAGCTTGCAGTTTGATCTTGCCGCTCACTTTTGCGGTCGCGATCAATCGCGTGACTTCGCCGTTGACTCGGACATCAAACGCGGGTAATCCATCGATGAAGTGCAATGCGTATCCATGTTGGTTGCCTCCTTGAGCGAGCACGACGCCGTTGGGATTGTCCGCCTTGACCACCGCTTCGATTTTAATGCGTCGATTCGCGATCGCAGGCGACTGCACTGGCTTGGTTGCAACGCCATCCGATGGCTGAGGTTCCCAGATCACTCCAACGCGGCGTGCCCATTCTTCCCACTGGGCTACCATCGATCGGGTGCGTTCAGGTTCCTTTTCGGCCAAGTCGTTTAGCTCGCTGCGGTCCTCGGCAAGGTTGTAAAGTTCCCACTTCAATTCGTCGGGCATGCGTTTGGCGTAGACCGCTTTCCAGTCGCCTTTTCGCAACGCGTGAGCTGCCTGATGATCAAACCCGATCGTGCGGTCTGGCAACGTTTCACCTCGCATCGCCGGCAGCAGACTCGTGCCTTCGAGCGGCGTGATTGCGTTGCCGTTGAGTGTTTCGGGGTACGTCGCGCCAGCGGCTTCCATCAACGTTGGCATCACGTCCATCACGTGTGCCGGGTCACGAATCCAGTCATCGGATTTTCCAATCCCCTTAGGCCAATGGGCGATGAAGGGCGAACTGATGCCGCCTTCGTTGGTAAAGTGTTTATACAGCCGGAACGGGGTGTTGCCAAGGTTTGCCCAGCCGCTGCCGTAGGACTGATGCGTGCCCCGCCCACCAATTTCTCGAATCTCGTCACCCGTGCGAAGTGTCGTTGTGCCGAGTCGCGATTTGCCGTCAAAGCCAAACGGGCCCCATTCGTAACAAGCTCCGTTGTCACTGAGAAACAAAATCAGCGTGTTCTCCAGGTCGTCGGTTTGTTTCAAGTGATCGATGATCTGGCCGACACCGTTATCGACCCCTTCGACCATCGCAGCAAACACCGACATCCGTCGAGCGAGGTCAAGTTGACGGTCTTTGTCAAGCGAGTCCCAGGCAGGATTTTGCTGGCCCGAGAAACCGTTGGCGATGTCATCGCGGTCGACCGGGACGAGACTGCGTGGACTCAGTTTCAAGCGATCTCCGTCGACTAGACCGAGTTTCTGCATTCTCGCGAAACGTTCTTCTCGCAACACATCCCAGCCACGTTGGTAAGTCGCGTCGTACTTGTCCGCACGCTCCGCCGGAGCTTGCACAGGAAAGTGGGGTGAAGAATGGCCGAGAAACAGGAACCAAGGTTTGTCACTGTTTTGTCCCTTGCGAATGAAATTCAACGCGTACTCGTTAAACACATCGGTCGCATAAAAATCGTCGGCCGGGGGATCGATTTCCTTTTTGCGACCTTCCGGCAATCGGATGTAGTAGTCCGCATCGTATTGGTCGTGTGAATGGTCGTCGGTGTAACCATAGAATTCGTCGAAACCACGCCGGATCGGTCCCGTATCGGGATGCAGGTGCCATTTGCCGACGTAGTAACAACCGTATCCCGCTGGCTTCAGAACTTCCGCAAGCGTCGCACATTGATCGTTCAACCGGCCGATGTACCCTGGGCCTCGTTTGACGTCAGGCCGGCCTGTGGTGAAGTCTCCGATGCCGGTTTGCGATGGATACAATCCCGTCATTAGGGATGCTCGCGTCGGACAACAACGTGCCGAGTTATAGACTTGCGTAAATCGTGCACCACCTGCGGCGAGAGAATCAATATTGGGGGTGGGGATCTCACCGCCGTAGCAACCTAGGTCCGAGTAACCCAAGTCATCCGCCAGGATCACAAGGATATTGGGGCGTTCGGCGGCAACCGCACATGTCGACAACATGACGGCCGCGATGGCGGTAAGTCGTTGAAGTAGGTAAGTCATTCGCATGTTTATCGTTTTGAAACAATCGTTCAGGGGTTTGGATTTGTATCGATGAGCTGACTTTGCTAGCCCGATGGCATCTACACTGATCATTAAGCGGGTGTAAATTTTGCGGTGCGGCAAGGGTGCGCCTGCTCAATTTCGAACGTTTTATTCACTGCAACGGGTGGGGCCCTCGCCGTGCCGCTAACAAAGTCGGTACTGTCGTGGTCCGCAGTTGCTCAGCATTTCTGCCACCTCTCCACCAGTTTTAAGACTGCTGATGTAGTATACGTCCTGTCGGCACCGTCCTGTCACCTCTCCCAAGCTTCGCTCGGGCGAGGTAACTCGTCCGGCTACCCTGTCGCGCTCAGTGCGGACATGAGGAATTTGCAGGAACCTTGTCATTTCTCGGTCTCTACGCCCGCCTGTCCTGCCTTGCCTTTTTGTTTTTTGCCTTTCAGTTTTCCCTTTGTTGCAGGTCTGGGCAACACATTGGCGTTCTTGGCCCATTCTCGCCACTGTTTCGCCATCGCTTCTGCTTGTTCTGGATTTTGGCTGACGAGATTGTGCTGCTCGGTGCGGTCCGCCTTCATGTCAAACAGTTCCCAGTCGCCCTTGAGGCCTTGGCGAACCAGTTTACGATCCCCCACGCGGATCGCCGCGTTCCCTTCGTGTTCCCAGTACAACGGACGCTCGGCAAAGTCACCACTGCCGATGAGTAGCGGTTTCAGGCTTTGCCCCTGCATCGGCACGATCGCATTCCCCTTGAATTGATCAGGATAGGTCGCTCCGCCGAGATCGACACAGGTTGCCATAATGTCAATCAGATGCGTCGGTGTTTGGACCCAAGCATCCGGGCCCGTGCGAGGTTCGATCGCCGCCGGCCAATGCGCGATCAACGGACTCGAAGTGCCGCCTTCGTGATTGTAGTGCTTGTACTTGCGAAACGGTGTGTTGTTTAAATGGGCCCAACACCGACCGATGAAGACATCCGAGTGCGGATCGCCAGGGTGCTCGCCATTGTACTTGCCCGACACGCCTGCCTCGGCATTGCCGCCGTTGTCCGAAAGGAACAGGATTAAGGTGTTGTCGAGTTGTTGACGCTGACGCAGCGTGTCGACCAATTTGCCGATGTTCTTGTCGACCTCTTCGATCATTGCGGCGTAGATCGCCATCATATCGTCGTAGCGTTTTTGTTCCTCAGGCGAGAGCGAATCCCAAGCCGGAATCTCCTCGGGACGCGGTTCAAGTTTCCAGTTTTTGTCGATCAATCCCAGTTCGATCTGTTTTGCATAACGCTGCTCACGCAACTTGTCCCATCCAGCCATGTATTTGCCGCGATACTTGGCGATGGTCTCCTCGGGTGCCATGCATGGAAAATGCGGTGCGACATGTGCCAGGTACCAGAAGAAGGGCTTCTCGTCCTCGATTGCTTCGTCGATGAACTTCAGTCCTTGTTCGGTCCACAGATCGCTGCCATACCACGGTGGGTTCAGTCGCGGATCCTCCGATGAAATTGTTTCCCCGTTGAGGAACAGGTTTGCACCCCCTTTGCTGCCAGTCTGGTTCGAAAAATGGACACCGCCTGCCGCCAAGTTCAAACTGCGGTCAAACCCTCGCCTCCACGGGTTAACGCCATGATTCGCACCGACATGCCATTTGCCCGTCATCGCGGTGAAGTAACCTGCTTGACCCAGCACTTCGGCAATCGTCACGCATTGGTCGTTCAGCCGTCCTTGGTAACCGGGGACGCCTTGGTCGGTCGTCATCCAGCCGATTCCGGCCTGGTGTGAATACAGTCCGGTCAACAGCGATGCACGTGTCGGGCAACATCGGCCGGTGTTATAGAACTGCGAAAATCGCACTCCATTTTCGGCCATGGCATCAAGGTGAGGCGTAGGAATCTCGCTGCCATACGGTCCGATGTCCGACACCCCCATGTCGTCGACCAAGATCACGATGATGTTGGGTTGCTGGGCCGCAGACAGCAACGTCGATGGGAACGCAACCGTAAGGAACGTCAGTAAGTAGCTGAGTTTCATGGTGGGGTTTCGCAATTCAGGGTGGGGGTGGAAAGACTCGTGTTTACCTGCAACCGCTCGGCGGATCAATCAAAATAGGAGAGGCTGCTGTATCACGGTCCCCAGAGACTACGAGAGGTAATGCTCAATCTCGACATCGTTATGTGTGGTTTCGCGTTTTTTAGACGGTTCGATTCTCATTGTAGAAGCGTGGCACTCGATGTGTGTCAACAATTTGCCTTGTCCTGCGAAAGCTTGCGTAAATCACAGCCTAACCGCAGAGTTGGTAATTAGAGGACACCGATCGTGGGCTGAACAACCAAACCCGTTATTTGCGTTGTGTTCCGACGACCTCTGGCGTTGGTGCGTGCTGCTTAGAACTATCCAGAGCCGGTAGCAGAATCCGTCAAGACTTTCGATCAAGCTCTATCGGGCTGGAATTCTTGACGAATTCCGTTACAACCGAGTCGGAAATAATCGCCGCTTCTCGGTTTTCGGACGGGCGCTTAGCGAGCCACGAAGATGCTACTGCTTTTTATTGTGTCCAAGTTTGTAGCGTCTGTCCGTCAGAGCCGAGCAGTTGCAAGTCGGCGATGGTCGCAGATCCAGGGCCGTCGCTAATATCAATACGTAATTGATAAAGTCGCTCCGCTTCGGCTATCTCGATGCGGACAGCTTGCCATGCTTTGCTCGATTCCACCACAAACGGAATCTTGTTGCCTTGCGGCAAGATGGTTTTGGCGTCGGTGGTGTAGAAGACTTCGCCTTCGGATGCTTCACCCGACTTGGCATCGACCATCAGCCTGAATGTGATTTGGTAGGGGCCATTGGGAAGTTGCTTGTTCCGCAAGTCCATTGCGATTCCAGGATCGTCACCCGTGAACTGCAAACGCAATTCGTTGCCAACAATTTTTAAAGTTGTATTTTTGCGGGCGCGGATGTGGTTCGCAGATTGCAGGTTTGCGGACTTGCCTTTCTTAGCGGAGCCGGCGTTCGCTTGCTTCTTCTTTTGGTACTCTGCGGGCTTTTTCGCTGCGAAATTTGTCCACTCGCGATGGTGATGCGGCAAAGAAGCTTCCCGGACGGGCGCACGTGCTTTGGCCGGAGCGTGCAAGACGTTCTCGGCCATCTCGTGCCACGTCGCAATCATTTTGTCTAGCCGTTCGGGCTGCTGCTCGGCAAGGTCATTCAGCTCACATCGATCTTCGGCGACGTTATACAGTTCCCACGCTTCACGTTGAAAACTGACAAGCTTCCAATCGCCATCGCGAAGACCGCGGTCGTCTGCAAACATAAGGTGTATAGGCGGTCGTGATTCGAGCGGTTCACCGCGAAGTAACGGTTGCAGCGAGACTCCCGAGACGGGACGCAACGTTCGGCCCTCGAGTGATTCAGGAATCTCGGCATCGGCAAGGTCGGCTAGCGTTGGCAACACGTCGATCAAGTGAGCCGGTTGCTGGATCATACTGCCCGAATCGAGCTTTAAACCTGCTGGCCAATGCACAATCGCAGGAGTCGAAATTCCCCCTTCAAATTGGTTTTGCTTGTAGTAGCGAAACGGGCTATTGCGAGCCCAGGCCCAACCGGTTGAATCACCAAAGGAGACGTTCGCACTGGTGGGCTCGACATCTAATCGAGCCGGTTTTCGATCGTAGGGGCACGCACCGTTGTCCGAGACGAACAAGATGAAGGTGTTTTCGAGTTCATTGTTTTTCTTTAGATCGGCGACCAAGCGGCCCACCTCTTGATCGACGCGATCTATCATTGCCGCAAGCGTGGTCATGCGGTTGGCTTCGTAGTCGCGTTTCCACTGTTCGAGATCATTCCACGCCGGAATGTGTTCAGGCCGAGGGCTTGGTTTGAGCGACTCGGGCAATACCCCAAGCTGGAGCTGCTTGGCGATTCTCGCGTTACGCACAACATCCCAGCCTTGGTCGTATTTGCTTTGGTACTTTTTGTAGTCTTCGGGTAACGCATGCAGCGGCGCATGCGGTGCGTTAAAGGCCACATACAAATACCATGGCTTGCCAGTGGTGCGGGCTTCGTCGAGGAATTTCAAACCGTAATCGACGTTGGCAACGGTCGTATAGAAACCATCGCCCGGAACCTTCCAAGGTTGGCCGTTCAGCCGGAAGGTGTTGTCACCGGAAAAGTAATTACAAGCGCCGCTGAGGTGACCAAAGTATCGTTGGAAACCAAAGTCGGTCGGTTGTTTGTCCAGATGCCACTTGCCCGTCATGGCGGTGAAGTAGCCCGCATCGCCGAGCACTTCCGCCGACGTCACGGCATGCGACAGCGACGTGTCTCCCGCCGCGATGCAGTACTGGCCAGACAGCAGGCAAACTCGTGATGAATGGCATTTGGCCGTGTTGTAGAACTGTGAAAACCGTGCACCATCTCGAGCAAGTGCATCCAAGTTCGGCGTCTCGATCTCGCTGCCATAACACCCGATGTCCGAAAACCCCAAGTCGTCGACCATCATCACCACGATATTGGGACGCTCGTCGGCTATACATGGACGCACCGACATGATGCAAATGAATCCCATGCAGCATGTGGTTATCTTCAGAAGGTTGGTCATGGGGGGCCAGTGCTGGACGGTGAACGTGGACTCACTTCAGATTACTTGCGTTTGGCTTGCTTTTTTCGATACGTTGCGCCATTGTCCGCAGGCATCGAGTTGTGCCAAGCAAGAAGCTTTGTTTTTAAGTTTACCGCAATCTCTGGATAATTGGACGCCACGTTCGTCGATTCGGCTCGATCATGGCCTAGGTCATACAGTTCCACGTTCGACCCGTCGTACTCGCACAATAGTTTCCATTTGCCCGATCGAACCGCGAGATCGGGCAGGTCCTCAACCCCGTAAAACGAGTCACGATCCGGAGGGCGGCGAAAGAAGATCGGAGCTTGGCGTGACCCTCCTTCCCCTCGCATCGCATGTAACAACCCCTTTACATCATGGATCTCTGCGATCGGAGCCTGACGTGAATCCCCCTCTCCTCGCAGCGTTGCGACCAACGGTTCTCCGTCGAATTGGATGCCGTCGGGAAACGGCGTGTCCGTCAACGCCAATAAGGTCGGCGCAAGATCAATCGCCGAGAACACCGATTCGCGGTCGACGTGGCCCTGCCGACGAACGATCTTTGGACCCCACGCGATCAACGGTGATCGGACGCCCCCTTCGTACAGGTGCGTTTTGAATCCACGAAACGGACCCGCCTCTCCTGCGCCCGGTGCCGGACCGTTGTCCGAGCAAACCAGAATCAGCGTGTTGTCACGGAGCACGGGGTCGTTACGGATTCGATCGAACAATCTTCCGAACTGCTTGTCCATCGTTTCAAGCACGGACAGATACAACCGTCGCAGCGAACCATCTCCCCACGTTTCGACCGGGGGCCAATAGGGGCCGTGGACATCATCGGGCCACAGGTTGATGTAGAAAGGTTTCTTGGCCGCGGTGGCTTTGTCGATGAACGGGATTGCTGCATCCACGAACCCGGACGTGATCTCTGATCTCAGCATCCAGCGATATCCATCACCAAGACTCTCGGCATCCTCCCAG
>CAXBHV010000260.1:0-7533 GCA_963974855.1 uncultured Rhodopirellula sp.
CAAAAAGGACTCGTTGCCTCGTCCACTACGGAGCTCGTTCACTACGGACGCCGCCGCCAGTTATTCTTCCGATGGTCCTACGCTGCAGTTTGGAAGTTGGATTCCTTTTCGAATCGGGTGAACGTGCGAACGCCAAAGATGGCAATGGCGACGAAGCAAATCAGTGGCAGGTAGAACGAGTTGCGAACGCCAATTGTGTCGATGAACCAACCTTGCATCAGCGGCAGCAGTGCCCCGCCGACGATCGCCATGATCAATCCGGCCGAGCCCAATTTGGCTTCTTCGGCTGGCAAACCTTTCAGTGCAATTCCGTAGATCGTCGGGAACATGAGCGACATGCAAGCCGAGATCAGAACCAGGCTGATCAGACCCGTTTTGCCTTGCAGCATGATGGCGCCAAATGTCAAAATTGCTGCGATGACCGCCAGTGTCGCCAACAACTTTCCGGGGCTCACAAATTTCAACATGAATGTGCACACAAAACGGCTAACCAAAAAGATCATCATCGCGGCGATGTTCCACGTCTGTGCCTGTGCAAGCGACAGCCCGACTTGCTCCATTCCATAGTGAATGATAAATGTCCAGCACGTAATTTGAGCACCGACATAAAACGCTTGTGCGACGACCCCTTCGCGATAGTGAGCTTTGCTAAATAATCGGGCCGCTAATTCACCTACCGGCGCATCGGGTACATCGGCCGCAAAGGTGGGCATCTTTGTCAGTGCGAAAAGAATCAGGAATCCAATCACGACACACGCAATCACGACGTAGGGAGTACGCACGACACCAAGGTCATGCTGTTGGATCGCTTGGAACGTCTCGGGCGTTGTGACCTGCATGTTGGCAAGGGCCTTGCTGACGGCTGCGTCCAATGTTCCATATTCTTGATCAAAATCTGGCAATCCCGATGCGTAGTCATCTTCAACGTATTGCACCACCTCAGGCGATTTGGCCTCCATTTTGTCGCGGAACTCACCGACTTGCAGATTCGGCGCGATAATCGTCGATGCTACGATCATCCCGGTCAACGATCCCATCGGGTTAAACGCTTGAGCCAAATTCAATCGCTGGGTTGCGGTTTCTGGTGGCCCCATCGCCAAAATGTAGGGATTGCAGCTGGTTTCCAAAAACGCCAAACCAAACGTCAAAATGTAGAATCCGGCAATGAAAATCCAGAAGTTCGTATTCAGACTGGCCGGAATGCTCAGCAGAGCACCGATTGCATACAACGCAAATCCGACCATGATCGCACCCTTGTACGAAAAACGGCGGATGAAGTAGGCGGCGGGCAATGCCATCGTGAAGTAGCCGCCGTAAAAAGCAAACTGCACCAGCGAGCTTTGTGTGTTGCTGATCTGAAAGACTTCTTTGAATACTTTCACCAACGGGTTGGTGATGTCGTTGGCGAAGCCCCACAATGCGAAACAGCAAGTCGTCAAGATGAACGCCATCAAGTACTCGCGTGGGACGACTTTCGGCGGCGATGCGTCGCGAGGTCGCCCCTCGTCGGAGACTTCGCTTGCCGGTTCGTAAGGCTGGACTTCAATACCGTCGGACATAAGTTGCCTTTAAAGAAATGCGATGAGTTGATGGGGAGGGAGAAGGAGAATGAGATGACGAACGTCACGCTCTAAAATAGCGTCAATTTCCGACGAATGGATAGTCATTGCCAATCAGATTTGCATTTTTCATTGCCAACCAAAAATCTTGAGGAGGTTTGGCTGAGACAAGAGCCACATTCTGTCCAATCCGCTCAGGCCGACTGCTGTTCAATGCCGTCGCCAAAACTCCAGGCGGCGACATGCCAAAGGCGACGCACGCTTCAGCAGGGCTGACGTCGTAGCGTCCGCAAATTTCACGGAAACGATCACGCCAAGCGATCAACGCTTGGTCTTCGGCGGTGTCGCCGGTCACCTTTCGGTAATCGAAAAAGTCGCCTCCGGTTAAGAAGCCTGCGTGAAAGACGGCGGAATTGATCACGCCGATGTTGCGTTGATGCAGCGACTGGACAAACGCCAACAATTCGGGCGGATGTGTGTAAATCGTCAAACTGGTGGCCAACATCACCCAATCAAGATCGCACTGCTCAGCAAGTTTTTGTGAAACTCGCCAATCCTTTGATCCCACACCGATTGCGGCCACTTCGCCTCGATCGCGTAGTTCTCGCAGCGCTTGATAGGCAGCCACGACATCGTCCCAGCGACGTGCACGGTCCTGATCATCGTTGGCCGCCGCCAAATATTCATCGGGGTCATGGACCGACACCATCTGCGGGCGATAGCGGCCGAGCAATTCGCAGCCTTGTTCCCAACACCGCAAAATCCCGTCGTAACTGATATCCTGGACCGCATCGTGCTCGAGTCCCACCCAGGCTCCGGGTTCAAACGTCGGTTCGGGTGTTTTCAGTGGAACCCGTCGCCATCCCAGCTTGTTGCTGATCACGATGTCGGCCGGTTCCACGTCCAGTTCCGACAACGCTTTCGCCATCGACTCCAGCGCCAACCCCGCGCCGTACTTGCCCGCCGAATCCGCAGCGACAATTCCAGGTGACTGTTTGAACCATTGTGAAACGATTTCGCGTTTCACCGCGTCATCAAGAGCCTGGTACAAATTCCCCAGCGCGCTTGTACCAAACACGATAGCAGGAATTTGCAATTCGGTAGACCCGAGCGGCGACAGCGTGGCATTGACTTGCATCGAGAACGTCTCTTTGAAGGACTACTGGGTGACTTTCAGAACATAAGCAAACTCCGACGGTTTTTCGGTCGGCAGTTTGACCGTCAATCCTTTGTCGTTGCGAGTCCACTCGAGTTTTTGGTCCGAACCGAGCATCGTTACCGAAGCGATTTCTTCGGGGTAATGTTCGCCACCGCGAGCAAGCGTCTTGACCGTGATTTGGTTGTCCTTAGGCCAAGCCAATCCGGTAACATAAAGGACGTTCTCACGCGTGGTGAAACGCAGGTCTTGTGCGGTAAACGGTTTGTCCTTGGATTCTGATACGTGTCCGGTCGAAACGGCCGTGGGGCCTTCGCCAAACGTTTTCCAGTAGGTGGTGTCGTAGATTGACTCGCCGTTGATCTTCAACCAGCCGCCGATCGCTTTCAGGATCGCCTGGTCTTCATCAGGAATCGTGCCATCGGGGCGAGGCCCAACGTTCAGCAGCAAGCAACCATTCTTACTGACAATATCGACCAGGTCGTCGACCAAACGGTCGGGCGTCTTGTAGCGTTGGTTCTCGGTGTAGCCCCATGAACTGGCGCTGACGGCGGTATCGGTTTGCCAAAACGGCTTGCGAATCTCGGCCATTTTCGAACGCTCTTTGTCCAGCACCGCTGCGGACTCGGGGAACGCATTGAACTTGTAGTTAATGATCCCCAAATCGTTGCCGGATTTGGAAGAGGCGTTGTAATAGTAGGCAGCAAACTTTTTCAGATGCTCGGCGTACGAGTTTGCTTCGTAGGTCGTGTCGTGGTTCGGAGTGATTCCAAAGTCGAACCAGAACACATCGGGTTGGTATTTGTCGATCAGTTCACACGAGCGAGCCAACCAATCGTCCTTGAATTGTTGGTCTTGTGGCGGAAAGAAATTCTTGTAGTCCCAAGCGTTTTCTTGAAACAAGAACGGCATCGGCCGGCCATACAGGCGTGCGTATTGTGGGTCGGCGTTGTCGAAGTCTTTGTCACGAACGTAATACATCCAGTTAAACGCACGGTGGCTGCTGACGCCAAACTTCATCCCTTCGCTGCGAACGGCTTTGGATAGTTCCGCGATCACGTCCCGTTTCGGCCCCATTTCGGTTGCGTCCCACTCGGTGAACGAGCAGTCGTACATGGGGAAACCGTCGTGATGTTCCGCCACAGGGATGACGTAACGTGCACCCGTGTCTTTGAACAGTTTGGCCCACCGGGCGGCGTCAAACTTTTCGGCTTTGAAATCGGGAATAAAGTCTTTGTAGCCGAACGTCTTCTGAGGCCCGTACGTTTCGATGTGATGCTTGTAGAAGTTGTCGCCACGTCGTTCATGCTTGATGTACATTTGCCGCGGGTACCACTCGCTACCAAACGCAGGCACGCTGTAGGCACCCCAGTGGATGAAGATGCCGAACTTGGCGTCTTTGTACCATTGCGGAATCTCGTAGCCTTCCAACGAGGACCACTCGGCTTTGAACGGTCCCTTGTCGATCACCGAATTGATCTTGGCGATCGAAGGTTCGACCTGGGGATGCGGCAGCGTTGCAGGGTGCGGCGATTCGGCAAACGACACGCTCGTCATCAACACCGCGATCGCGGCGACATACTTACATTTGGAAATCATGTTGGCTCTCGGTTAAGACGTCAGGGATGATTGTGATGGGGAGATGCCAGTCATTGGCGGAGACCGCGTCAGGAACGGTCCTGCAAAATGGCACAAATCCAGTTCGTGCCATGGAAAAGAGCTTGGGGTGCAGCAGTTCAACAGTTGTCTGTTGGATAAGTGAGCCGTGACGCGTAAGCGGCCGGGTATCAAGGTTGTTTCAGTCAGCCTCTTGCACATACGAGAACGTCCAGCCTACGAAATTCCGTTATCCACGGGGTCGCGTAGCAATGACTATTACAACCCGACGCGTAAGCGAGCGACCTCCAGTGACACGATGCAAAATTGCTTCAAGTCCCTCGCTGACGCTTCGGGTTGTTGATTTAGTGAGCCGGGACGCGTAAGCGGCCGGGTATCACGCCGCTACCCGGGGCCTTACGGCCAACGGCTCACGATTGCAATTGGCGTTTCGTTAAATCTACAGGCAACTGCTGCTAACGCAGGCAATACCCTATTACGCTCGCGTCTTAACCGACGAACAGCGGACGCAAGTGGCGTTCGTAAATGTTCTTGGTCACTTCGTTGCCGACAATCTCTTCGTTCTTCTTCAGCAGATCGGTGTAGCGATCGCCATGTTTTGCCGCGACCTTGAACGAGACGTGAAGCAGTTGACGCATGTGGGCGTTGAAGTGCTCGTTGCCTTGGATGTGACGGATCGCACTGGCCAAACGAGGACCCGACCAACCGTTGACGGTTTCCGCGTCGGGCAGTTTGCTGTTATCGATGTCGATCACGCTGGCGTACGGAGCGCAGAACTCTTCGACATGCTCGAGTGCATACGCATAGATCTCTTTTGCTAACACCAGCCCATCGCCACCGGCTTCGGCCAACCCAATGATCTCTTCGAGCCACGTCGTACCCGCGGTCTTGATGTGCAAACCAGCACCGGTGCGTTGCAAGCACTCGCGGATGATCGGATACAGGCTGAATTTATCGCTGCCGCTATGAACACTTAGCTTCAATGTTTCCGGCAAACCGTAAGTCTTCACCGCGTGAGCGATTACGGCAACGTCGTCGTTAAATTCACGCTCGAACTGCTTTAGATCGCCGACATAGTCGACGCCTTTGTTGAAACGGCCGGTGAATTTTGGTGCGATCGTTTGTACGGGGACATTCTCGTCGGCAATCGCAGCCAAGATGATCAACAATTCAGGTGGCGTTTGCGGCGAATCGGTTTCGTCCATCGAGATCTCGGCGATCACATTGTCGGCGCCTTTCGCCTTGGCGATGTGACGATAGATTTCACCCGCTTCTTTGACGGCCAACAAATACTGCTCCGCAACTCGTTGAACGTCTTCTTTGCTGACTGCTAGTGGCGAAGACAATCCATCGAGGGTCAAGGTGCCGACAAGTTCGGGGTGACGATCGATAAATGCGGCGATGTCCTCTTTGGATGCCGCTTTGCCAATCGAATCGGCAACGTCGAGCGTAAAGAAGTCGCTGCAGGGAATGAAAGGATCGACCGTAGCGAGTTGAATGTGGTCGGCATCGACGTGCCAAGGCTTTTTCCAGCCCCGGGTCTCAATCGCGTTTTTCGCTGCGTCGTAAACGCTTTGTGGCTTCGATCCGACGAAGGTGTGCTCGCGATTGGACTTGTTCCATACCGGCGCCACATCCACGCCGTCTTTGGCTAGTTGCTCAAAAGCACGTAATTGGGCAGCCGCTTGATGCGCAAAACGATCGCCAACGCCAAAGGTGAATTTTTCGATTACGAGCATCTATCTCTCTTTAAAGGTGGGATTAAACAGTGTTATTTTGCCAAGCGTTCGCTGGCAGCCCATAGCTGAGCTTGACTTTTGCATGTCAATTCTTAACCTGGACAGCGGATAGTGTAGGCTTTTCCCCCCCGCAAACAAAGAGACGCCGGTGACCACCGATAAGGGATCCATGAACGAGCCCGATTTTGTCTCGGTTCAAGTTTCTAAGGCTCGGCGTTATTACCTGAACTTGAATCCCTCGGATTCCGCCGCGATTTCGGTGGTGTGTGGGGGCGTCGAGCGAACGCGGACTGAATATGTCGTCCAGCGTGATCGTTTCCCCTATTTTGGCATCGAAATGGTGACCGAAGGACGAGGCGAATTAACGCTTCGCGACCGCAATTTTGCCTTGTCACCAGGCATCATGTTCGCCTACGGGCCCCAGACACCGCACCGGATTGCGAACGTGCCGCCGTCACAAATGCGAAAGTTTTATGTCGATTTTGTCGGTCATGAAGCAGAGGCCTCGTTGATGGCGGCCGGATTACTCGATGGTAAACCGCTCCGCGTGACCCGGATGCACGAATTGGTCGAGTTGTTTGAGATGTTGGATCACGAAGCTCGCGGCGATAGCGATGTGGCCGGCGAGGTATGTGAACATCTGCTGCGTTTGCTATTGGTCAAAGTTCGCCAATGTTGTCTGGCCGAAAGTCCTGCGATGCCGCGAGCCTATGCCACTTACGAACGCGTTCGCGAGCATATCGAAACGCATTATCTCGAACTGCATACCGTCGAACAGGTCGCAGCGCAATGTGACATCACGCCGATTCACCTGTCGCGGTTGTTCCGCCGCTTTGGTGGCGTCGGAGCATATCGTTTTCTACTTCGCAAGAAAATGAATCGGGCTGCCGAGATGTTGCTCGAGGATCGCTTGCTGATCAAAGAGGTCGCCGAGCGACTCGGTTTCTCGGATGCATTCCAATTCTCGCGAGCTTTTAAACGCGTCTACGGTATCCCCCCAAAGCAACTCGTCCGTTCCCGATTGTCTTCGTTCGAAAGCTAGGCACCGATTCCATCGATTTTGTTAGCGGTGCGGCGCAAGCGGGCTGTCGATTTAACCGAAACGCAAATTGCAATAGTGAGCCGTGGGCCGTAAGGCACCGGGTAATGCGTGAGACCCGGCCGCTCACGCGTCACGGCTCACTAAATCACCAATCCGCTTGTGCCGCACCGCTAAAACCATCCCCCGACTTCGCGAGACTGCTGCATTAGTATGGGCCTTGTCGGCACCGTACTGCCACCTCTCCCAAACGCAGTTGACTGCTGAAATAGTACAACATCACTGAACTTAAGTTAGCCGTTTGGGCGTTAGCCTGGTCCGCTAAAACTTTGGGCTTGTCGTCGGATAATGAGGGTCAGTTTTTATTTCGGCCGATACTGCAGTTACCTCTCCACCGACGAAGTCGGGGGAGAGGTCGAGCAC
>CAXBHV010000261.1:0-7520 GCA_963974855.1 uncultured Rhodopirellula sp.
ATAACCCCGTAAAACACGGGATCATTCTGTTTGATGACAGACACTAGCTACCTTCGCCAGAAGGTGGAGATTCGCAATGGACGCCAACAATCCACGCTCTGGCGAGCGTAGCTACAAAACGCAACTGCCGTAATTTGCGACTCTCAATGCAACACATCATTGCATTGAGGCAAACACATGACCAGGTCTCTCGCGTCGCACCCCAAACAGAAACGTCCTGCCCGCTGCCTAAGGTTGTCATGCTGCTGTATTACCTCATCTTCGCTGCTTCGGGGTTTGCGGCACTTGTTTACGAGGTCAGTTGGAATCGTCAGCTTGGATTGCTGTTTGGGCACACGTCACATGCAGCCGCAGCGGTGCTGGCCGCGTACTTTGGCGGCATGGCGATCGGGTATGCGATCGGCGGACGATGGGCCCATCGGATGTGTCCCTTTCGTGGCTATGCCGCCTGTGAAATCGTCGCGGGTCTGTGGGCAATCACTGTTCCTTTTTTGATCAGTCACACGACGGGCTCGGTACTCGAGCCGATGCTACAATCCAACGTCCCGATCATGCAGATGGGATGGCGGGTGGTGTTTAGTCTTTTGCTGCTGGCGCCTGCAACGATTGCGCTCGGCGCGACGCTGCCGATCATGAACGAAATCTTCCTGCGTATGCAAATTGGTGATGGCGTCGCTCCTCGGAATCGTTTGACGCGAGCGTATGGCTGGAATGTGCTCGGCGCGGTCGGTGGCGTCCTCGCCGCGTCTTCGTTGCTATTGCCCATTGTCGGGGTAACGCGAAGCAGCATGGTGGCGGCGATGATCTCGCTGGCTTGTGCAGCCTCTGCACTGATGCTGCGACGCGTAACGAGGTTAAGAACTGCCGGAACATCAAGTGGCGGGATAATTCGTTGCGGAAGTCGTCAAGAATCTCGTGAATCGCGGAACAGGTCGAATCTCTTGACGAGTTCCGCTACGTCAGTAATTGGTCCGGCGGACCTAGGTGAGGATACCGTAGCGGGGTCGCTGCCGAAGAGCCCTGACAATCATGACAAATCCGAGCGCCGCTTCTGGAGCATGGTCGTGGTGGTTTAGGGCGCTGCAACGTTGGCCATGGAAGTCTTGTACACTCGACTATTCAGCTTGGTATTTCATAACAGTACCTACACGTTCTCGTTCGTGCTGATCGGTTTTCTGTTGGGGCTCTCGCTCAGTGCCATGGTGGCCAGTCGGTTGCTAGTTTCATTTTCGCCGAAAACGATCGTGACCTGGGCCGGATGTTTAGCGGCCGCAGCGATTGCGATCTCGGTAGTCGGCTTTGTGACAGGAACTCGCTTGCAGTATTTTCAGACGGGTGAAACATTTGCCGCTTATTATGCCAACGGATTGTTGTTGGTGCTCGCGGTCACTTTGCCTGTCGCCTTTTTTACCGGATTAATTTTGCCGACTGCTTGGTTCGCCTTTAGCGTGCAAGCGGAAACGCACAGCCATGATGTGGGACGATTGACGCTAGCCAATACCGTCGCTGCAGCGTTGGGAGCGATCATCGCCAGCTTTGTTTTATTTCCTGCCCTCGGACTCTGGAAATCGTTTGCTGCGGTAGCATTGGCGATGCTGGCTCCGGCATTTTGGCAATTACGTAGCAGTGTGACGCGGATGCGAGTTCTTTCACCGGTGGTGGTCGCGGTGCTGGCGTGCTTGCCGCTTCTGATTGGCAATCCCGAATCGTGGGTGCGTGGCGAGGACCAGGACACGTTGCTGCGTCGTTGGCATTCCACCTACGGATGGATCGACGTGGTTCAAGACCCGCAGACCGGTGCTAAAAAGGTTCGTCAGAACTTGCACTATCGATTCGGAGCGACCGGGGAAAGCGCCGAACGTGAATTTCGCCAAGCCCATTTACCGCTGCTTTTGCACCCAAGTCCGCGTGACATCGCGTTACTCGGATTGGGCACCGGGATGACAGCGGGCGGCGCGGTGCCGCATCACGAACTGCAATCGATCGACATCGTCGAACTGATTCCCGAAGTCGTCGATGCCGTACGACTATTGGGAAACGAAAATCGCCACGTGGTCGACGATCTGCGGACGACCCTGTTTGTTGATGACGCGCGTCATTTCCTCTCGACAACCGAGCGGCAATACGACGTGATCGTTTCCGACTTGTTTGTTCCCTGGGAAAGCGAAACGGGGTACCTGTATACGGTCGAGCAATTTGCAGCGGCCAAAAAACGCCTTCGCCCGCAGGGGCTGCTGTGTCAGTGGTTGCCGCTCTATCAGCTCGGCGTCGACGACTTTGAAATGATCGCCGACAGTCTGCGCAGTGTCTTTCCTCATGTCACGCTATGGTGGGGGCGGCTGAGTCGATCACGACCGATTCTTGCCTTAGTGGCGTCCGAATCACCGCTGCAGATCAACGAAATTAAGCTCGACGAACGACTGAGCGAATTGTCGGCTGGTGGTCAGTTCGAGGATTCCGCCTTAGCAACGGCGACGCAGTTAGTCGAGTTGTACGCGGGAGATTGGCCGCAACGTGAGGGGGCTCGTTTGAATACAGACGAACACCCGTGGGTCGAGTTTCATTCACCGGTATCGCATCGCAGTCGAAGCTTGATGCGTGGTGTAGCGCTGAATGATTTTCTGAGGCGGTTTCAGGATTCGGCGGCTACTGATTCGATGAAGTATATTGGTGCGACGGGTTCGTCACCGCCAAGTGATCGATCGTGGCAACGCACGGTGATGTTTCCCGAACCCAATTCAAATTAGCATCCCATTGTTTCGCCAAAAGAAGAGTTTTAGAGATGGACATCCGTCGTAGTCGTCGAGATTGGATTCGTGGCGTCGTTGTTGCAGCAGTATTGGCCAGTGGTGTGGCCGCGAATTCGCAAGCCGCCGACGATTTAAATCCATCCCACCAGACACGTGTGGTTGCGGGTTGGACGGTTCACGTCAGCCAGAAGTTGGAATCGCAAAACGAGCAAGCGACCGCCAAGGCATTGACGCTGCTCGAAAAGCAGCTCGAAGAGATCGTGCGAGTGGTGCCCGCGCCAGCGGTTGCGGAGTTACTAAAGGTGCCATTATGGTTTTCGCCCGAGTACCCCGACACTCAGCCGCGAGCGGAATATCATCCAAACAAGAAATGGTTGATTGATAACGGCCGTGATCCGAGCATGGCGAAGTGCGTCGAGTTCACCAATATCCGCATTTTCGAAGCCGAGACGCGGCGGATGCCCAATTTTGCGCTGCATGAGCTGGCTCATGCCTACCACGACCGCGTGTTGGAGCGTGGCTTTGGCAATCAACCGCTAAAGAAGGCTTACGAGAAAGCCAAAGCAAGCGGCAAGTACGACGATGTCGAACGTCAAGACGCCAACGGCCGCAAGCATCGGGGGCGAGCGTATGCAATGACGACGCCGCAAGAGTACTTTGCCGAAACCAGCGAAGCCTACTTCAGCCGCAACGACTTTTTCCCCTACACCCGCGAAGAGTTAAAAAAACACGATCCCGAGATGTTCAAGTTATTAGCCGAACTGTGGGGCGTTGAGCATCAAGTCGAGTAGCGGTGTACCTGTGCAGGCCAGGGCAAGCAGTCTCGATTTCATCGGCCGCAACTCTTTGTGTTGTCACCTCTCTCAAACGCAGTTTGGGAGAGGTCGAGCAGAGCCTTCAGCAATTGCTCGGGTGAGGGCGACCGAGCAAGTTCAAGACACCACACGCTAAGTTGCGTGGTTGCCCTCACCCGGACGAGGCCTGTGGGGCCCGTCCGACCTCTCTCAAGCTGCGATCGGGCGAGGTGACTTGCGTTGATCACCCAGTCGCTCTTTGCGTCATAACGCGAATACCCCTGAGTCCATCCTGCCGCAGCTTTCGCTGTTCAACACTCAAGGGCCGACATGCAACAATCGACTTGCCGTAGCGATCAATGACGTTTGTCTACTTGGCTCCGAGTGAGAGGTAGGCGTAGAGGTCGCGGATTTGGGTGTCGCTCATCTCTTTAAGCAAATCCGAGGGCATCAGCGACGTCGGCAATGCCTTGAGGGTTTCGATATCGTCACGGGCAATCGTGGTAGTTTGGTTGTCTGCGTTTCGCAGCGTTACCGCGGTCGGCGTCTGCTCGGCAATGATTCCGTTGATCACTCGACCGTCTTCGGTCAACACCAAATAAGACTGATAGCCTTCACGAATCTCCAAGTTCGGCAGCACGATCGAGTCGACCCAAAACCCGACCTTGCCTCGTTCGTAGCCATCCAGCGGCGGTCCCGTCTTGCCTCCTTCGCCAAACAGTTGGTGGCATACCCCACACGCCTTGGTAAAGATCTCTTTACCGGCATCAGCATCGCCTCGCTCTGCTGCGAGCATGTCCCGCAAACGCTTCGTTTGAGCGATTTGTTCCGGTGTCGCGGTTGTCGAGATCGGACCAAATACGGCGTCGACCTGCTTGGCGATTTCAGGATCGTCATAGCTACGAAGTTGTTG
Organism: uncultured Rhodopirellula sp.; assembly: GCA_963974855.1. GTDB lineage: Bacteria > Planctomycetota > Planctomycetia > Pirellulales > Pirellulaceae > Novipirellula. The sequence continues at coordinate 4,458 of CAXBHV010000261.1, forward strand.
AACCACGTCGTACGGAATTTGCTCGCGTTTGACTCGCCACTGCGTCAACTCCGTCAACAATTGAATTGCCCACACCGGGCGTGACGCGAGCGTCCGGCAAGCCGCGGCGCGCAATCCATGCTCTTCGGAGATCCGGTTACCGAACGACGCTAACAAAGTGCCCGCAATCGACGCGGTGTCATATTGGCGAAGCGAAGCGATCGCAACTCGCTGCAGCGCAGGCTCGGACGTTCTGCTTCCCGTCGCCAGGGCAAGTAAACTCTTCGCGGCGGCCGCGTGATGGACTTCGCCAAACACGTTCGCCACCTCAATCGCCAGCGGCAAATTGGATTGTGGACTGGCAAGCAGTTTGATCGCCTCGTCGATCGACTTTGCGTCTCCACGACGCAGCGACAGGATCAAATCGGACTGGCCAATCGACGCTTTGTAGTCTGCCAACGCCTTGTCGAGTGATTCAGGTAGTTTGGGAATCGCACGTCCTTGAAACGCCAGATCGATCCCCTGGACCAATTCCCCACGCGACGCATCATCGGGAGCCATCGCGATCAATTGACCGCAATGCTCAAAGTCCTCGGCACCGCCGGCGGACGCATAACGCTGGACGAGTCGTTTTAAAATCGTTTGCTTCACCATCGTCGTGCTCCACAACGATTTGTCGGCGAACATCGTTTCGATCGCGGGCCAGGAATCAACATGAGCTTCGATCGCCCACCAATTCATCAGAGGCATGTGCGGATCGTTGGCATCGTCGTCGTGTCGTAAGAGTGCCGAAACAATGCTGAGTCCAACATCGGCGGAGAGCCGTTTTGCTGTCGCCGCCAATTGACTGCGAACTTGCACATCAGGCTCGGTCGCCGCCATCGCCGCAAGTCCACTGTGGTCTTCGTGTCGATCACCGAGTAGACGCACGACCCAGCGACGAATATGAGCATCGGAGTGCGAGAGCCAACGAGTGGCCAGCGTGTGATCAAATTTCCCCATCAAGTTCAATGCCCACAACGCCTCGAGCGACGCGGAGTCGTCGACAAGTTTGATCAGCGACTCGGCTACCGACGCGTCACCGCGCCAGCCCAATTCGAGAGCCGCTCGTTGCCGCACCCATTTGTTTTCGTGCGAGAAATGATTGATCAGCGTTTGGTGGTCGGCGCGACTGAGATCGCCCTGTTGATAGCTGGCCGTTTTCCCATCGGGGACGACGCGGTAAATGCGTCCGCTCTCTTTGTGCCAATCATCCACAGGGCTGACGTGGCTAAGGCGACTGTCGTACCAATCCGCCATATAGACGGCGCCGTCAGGGCCGACGCCTGCGTACACGGGGCGAAACCAACGGTCGGGCGTCTCGATCAGGTTCGGCTCGTCCACCGTTCGGTAAGTTGATCCATCGGGAATCCGCTTGCTCCGCCAAACAAGATTGTGCAGCGAGTTGGGCGCAATGATGTTCTCATTGAACTCCTTCGGGAATAGCCCTCCTTCGTAGATACAGAAGGCTTGCGGGAACCGCCGTCCGTCTCCCTCGAACTTCATCGCGCCAAAGTATCCGAAAGCATAGGGGTTGGTCAGCGGTCCGTGTTTACCCCAGTTCTTTTCGCTATAGCTGCCTTGCGGAAAATAGTAGCCACGGGTGTTGCCACCATTGGTGCCGGTGAAGACGCGGCCTTTGGAATCGATATCGAGACTGAAGTTATTACCGCCCCCTTCGGCATAGATTTCAAACTCTTTGCTGTCGGGATGGTACCGCCACACGCATTGCCCTTGAAAACGAACGCCCTTGGTCACTGCGGAACTGACGTCGCCGACCGTGGTGCTGCCGTTACAACCGTACAGCCATCCGTCCGGCCCCCACATCATGCTGTTGGCGACCGAGTGAGTGTCCTGTAATCCAAATCCGCTGAGATGAACTTCGGGTTCCGCATCCGGCACATCGTCGCCATCGGCGTCGGGATAGAACAGCAAGTACGGTGGATTCAAAACCCAGATTCCACCGTGGCCGACTTGCACTGCCGAAGCGATATTCAATCCGTTGATCACATCTTTGTGGGTGTCGTAAACGCCATCGCCGTTGGTGTCTTCGAAGACGGTGATCTTGTCGGCGCCTGGGGTGCCATGCGGAGGCGGTTCAGGGACGCGGTCAAACACAGCACGCAGGTGTTGGTCGTAGCGAACGATTTTCAGTCCTGCTGGAAATTGATATTGCCGGTACTGGATCACCCACATCCGTCCGCGTGAGTCCCAGGACACGAATAGCGGCTGCGAGACGACGGGCTCCGCCGCCACCGCTTCGATTTTAAATCCCTTCAAAACGTCGAACTTGGTCACGGCCACGTCGACGGGGGTGGGCAGCGAGTCGTCTCGCATCACCCCACGTCCTGGCCGTGTCCGGATGATTTCAGCAACTTGCTCATTGCCCGCAACGGTGGTGTTCGAATCGGTCGCAATCGGCTCCGTTTCTTGAGCGGCGGAAAGCGTAACCATGCTTGCGATTAAGAAAATCAGGGCAAATCGAGTTCGCAGACGGCTAATTGGCCAAGGCCAAGCGGCGTTGAGAAGGGGTGCATGCATCGAAAGTCACACGTTGGCGGGAATGGACGGAGGGATGATCGCTTTCGGGGCGGGGCCTCTATCATAACTTCTCGCGGCGGACGATGGGCAAGCGAGGATTTTGCCGTTAAATCGGGCACCCGCTACCAATGGAACCGAGTTCGCCAAGTTGACGCGTCTGCTAACACAGCAAAGGCGACTGGCGTTTGATCGCGTCGTTGCAAATGGAGGCCTGTTATATTGGCGTTGAAAACCCGGTATAAAAAATTGATACGAATTCAAATCCGTGTCATGGCATTGTTCTGCCCGCTTCCGCGATCAGTGAGTGTTCATTTTCGAACCGACAATGGCATCATCATTCCAGCACCAAAGGGAAGTATAAGATGACGTTTCCACGAACATTTTCTCACATCGGCATCTCCGTGACCGATCTGGACCAAGCCGTCGAGTTCTACACGAAAACGTTGGGGTGGTACGTCATCATGCCGGCCACAGAAATCGTTTCGGACGATTCCGCGATTGGCG
>CAXBHV010000262.1:0-7487 GCA_963974855.1 uncultured Rhodopirellula sp.
GAGCCACTGGGCAGTCTGGCGGGTGAGTCGATCCACGTCATCGGTTCACAAAAAGATTGCTCTCGTTTCTTTTTCCAAGGCAGTGTCGCGGAGATTGTGGTCTACGATCACATGCTGGACCGCGACGCCTTTGACATTGCAATGACCTCGCTGATGAACAAATATCAGATCGACACCGTTAACTCGGACACACCTGACTCGGTCCCTCGCTGACGCTTCGGGTTAGGAAAACGGCAATAGAGCGCAACATCAAATTGCGTGTGCTCAGGCCTCTACGTTTACTCGGGCCGTTGCGGGCGACCCCGCTCATTGTCTTCAGCATCACGGCCAGCTGGTCCGGGTGGTGGTGGGTTTTGCAGCTGCTGCTCTTGTTCGTCCGTCAGGATTCCCGCCAGTCGTTTGGTGACGTCGTCTTGCAATGCAGTCAGCTGGCGCGTTTGTCGATCGGTCAAGTTGAGCGATTCGACGATGAAATCGGGAAGCACCTGACCCGGACGTGGTGGCGGACCGGTGTGTTCACCCGCGGGATGGTGACGATTCATTTCGCCACCGGCAGGGCCACCGAAACCATCGTTTTGTGGCGGCGGGCCACCGCGACCTCGCTGATTGTTGGCCTGCTGCGACTGCATTGCCACATACAGCTCTTGCTTGCTTAAACAGCCATCACGGTTTGCATCCGCTTGATCAAAAATTTGGCTGATCATTTGAATCGGTGACCCACCGGGACCCCCAAATCCCGGCGGGCCACCACGCCCTGGAGGTTGTGCAGTGGCGACGTTAGAGCAAGCGATCAGAGCAAATATTGCGAGTTGGGGGAGCAGGCGATACATGATTCGTGATTCCGAGAGAAGCGGCGATAGTAAAGGTGGTCTGCTAACCAATGCGTGGTCGGTCGCCCCCAGGTGCCAAGAAATTCTGAATTCTGGATGCAGCCTCTCTCGGCGTGTAAACGCGAATCCTCAGGCGGCGTGCCCGATGGACGCCACACGTTGCCGGTGAACGCAACTATCATATTGCCACAGGACATTGTGAATTCGACGAATCTAAACGCTTCCTAACGCTTGAAACAGGATCATGGACGCATGAGTTTTGGCCGCCAATTTTTAGTGACGATAGCACTCATTGCATCTCCGCTGATCGCGACCGCCGCGTCCGAATCGGCCGATCGTCCCAACGTGCTGTTCATTGCCGTCGATGATCTGAATGACTGGGTCGGTTGCTTAAAAGGCCACCCGCAAGCTCTGACGCCGAACATCGATCGGTTAGCAGCAAGAGGCGTCTTGTTCACCAACGCGCATTGCGCTGCGCCGGCCTGCAATCCGTCGCGTGCTGCGATCTTCAGTGGACAGATGCCGGATGTCACCACCGTCTGGTCCAACGACAGCAAGCGACTGAATCCAACGCGGCTCAGCGCACCTCTTCTACCGATGGCGTTTGCCAACTCAGGCTATCGCACACTGGGAACGGGCAAGCTGTTGCATTCGGGTGGAAGCAAAGCATTCGGCGAATACTTTCAGGTCGAACAGCGCTGGAGTCCACTGACGAAAAAATCCGTTGAGTACACGGCCAAAGAACTGCCCAGCAAAGCAACCGACGATCCTCGTCACATCGTCCATGACGCTCGTGGACGACCGATCTTGCTGCCGCTGAACCGGATGCCTTCGGACCGCGCACCAACGAAAAACGATGGCGAGTCATTCGATTGGGGGCCGTTCGATGTTCCGGATTCGGAATTTGGTGACACCCAAATCACCGATTGGGCGATGGCGAAATTGCAGCATCGCGGCGACCAACCCTTCTTTCTCGGCGTGGGCTATTACCGGCCGCACATCCCGTTGTGGGCACCGAAACGGTTCTTCGATCGATTTCAAAACGATCCCGCTCAGCTGCCCGATGTGATCGACGATGACCTTGACGATCTAAGTGACGTCGCGCGTCAGTGGGCGATAGAACCGATCACCGCAGGCAGCCACGGGACCGTGCTGAAACACGATCAGTGGCAAGCCGCTGTGGAAGCGTATTTGGCATGTATCACGTATGTGGATTACGAGATTGGTCGCTTGCTTGACGCACTGGATACGGCTTCCTCTGCCGACAATACCGTGATCGTGTTGTGGTCCGACCATGGCTGGCATCTGGGCGAGAAACAACATTGGGGCAAATGGACCGGATGGGAACGATCCACTCGCGTGCCCATGATCATCGTGCCACCCAAGAATCAATCCGACCGCTTCGCCGCTGCCGGATCGCGGTGTGATCAACCCGTCGGACTGATCGATCTGTACCCGACATTGACGCAGTTGTGCGGCGTCACGCCGCCGGAGGGACTTGATGGCCAATCGCTTGTGCCGCTGTTACACGATCCTGCACAACGCAGCGAACGTGCGGTGGTGACGATGTTCGATCCCGGCAACGTGTCGCTTCGCAGCAATCACTGGCGACTGATTCGTTACGCCGACGGTTCAGAGGAACTGTACGATCACCACAATGATCCCCATGAATGGCACAATCTTGCCGATGACAAACAGCATGCAGGTCGGAAAGAGTCGCTCAATCGAATCCTGACGATGTATCTCGACAGAAACAAGTAATTGCATTGTTCTGTATAGGAAAGTCGCCTTTTGCTCCGCAAAAGTAGCGTTTGCTGAGCGTACTTTCGCGGAGCGAAAGGCGACTTTAATAAATTCAAAACCTGGTAGCGAAACTCGCCAAGAGTTTCGGCCGTGCTGGCTAATCCAACGCTCTTCAAAACTAAATCAATCTTATGAAACCGTTACCGTGGATGTTCTTGCTATTCGTGTCTCAGGTAAGTCACGCATCTGCATCCGAATGGCCGATCGCCACTGATTCGGCGCCGACTCAGTGGAGCGTCGCTCGGGATGAAAACATCGCGTGGAAAATCACGCTGCCTGAGACGGGGCAGAACACGCCAGTCGTGGATGGCGATCGAGTGTACTTCTCGACGATGAAACCCGTCGACAGCGATTCGCAGCTCGGCAGTGACATCGTCGTCTGGTGTTGTGACGCCAACAGCGGCGATGTTCTGTGGAAGCGAGACATCGCCGCGGAATACCCATTGCGATTGTCCGGCTGTTTCGGCGACAGCACTTCGCCGCCTGCGGTAAGTGATGGCGAGCGTGTCGTGTTTATTAATGCTTCGGGAAAAATAGTCTGTTTTGACCGGTCGGGAACGCCGCTTTGGTCCAAGAAAATTCTCAGCGTCAGCCGCACGCTGCCCTTCCACCGCGATGGTCAATTTGTCTTCACTCGCCAAGTCTATCCGCCCGAACCCGATGGTAATTTCGGACACCAGTATGCAGATTCACCCCTGCCGATGTGGACGCAACTGCAGTCGCTGGACATCACTACCGGCGAAGTCGTTTGGACGAGTGAGTGCGGCGTCAACATGGGCTGCGCCGTGATGCCTCAGAAACGGAACGATGGCCGTGATGTCGCTGTGGTCGGACGCGGTGGCGGTCATGGACCTCCTGAAAAACCCGATGGTGTGTCGCTAGTGGACCTTCGCGATGGAAGGACGCTGTGGTCGCTCGAACTCCCTGAATTCATGGCCACGCAGAGTTTCCGTGTGCGGGATGACGAGGTGCACCTGTTCCACAAAGACGAGCATCTGACGATCGATGCACACAGCGGCCAAATCGTTCGTCGCAATTCCATTTTGAAGGACGTCTCGGTAAGGAAATGGAACGATGGCACTCGAGTGACTCAGACGGAGACGATTCCCGGAAAATCCTCGCGGATGATCACACAGACCTCCAATCTGCTGATCGGTTCCTATCACTATTTTCGCAGCTACACGCGACCGTACCTCGGTCGTGTTCAGGTCGAAACGGGTGCCGTCGAGTATTTGGAATTGCCACTCCAGCTTTCGCGTGCCCCGGGCAAACCCGACAGCTACGGTTGGTTCCAACCGCCAAAGAACAAAAAAGAGCCTCCGCCAAGCACCGTCAGACCATTAAGTGGCGGCAAGACTCGTAGCGGAAGTCGTCAAGACTTTCGTGAATCGCCGAACAAGTCGAAACTCTTGACGAGTTCCGCTACGTCAGTAATGGTTCCGAAGGGGCTAAACGAGCAAGCGATCGCCGCTAACGAAGTCAAGAATTCTCGCGGCTTTGTGGTGATGGGCGACAAACGCTCGGCCGGTAATGGCTGGGGGCACATCGCCGCGCCCACACCGTCCGTCGCGGGGCCTCATCTGTACGTGCCCGTCATGAACGGCACCGTCTACGTGATTGATTGGAATGCGGCCAAGTTGGATGAGTTGGCGGTAATCGCGATCAATGACCTCGGTCCTGCGGGCGAGTCCTACACACGAGCAAGTTTGTCGTTTGGCAAAGACCGCATTTTCGCGCACACGATCCGCGAGTTGATCTGCATCGGTCTAGACGCACCCGTAAAATAACCCAACGTTCGCTCCCTTCTCCATTTCTGGTCTCCCCATCTCTTGGACTGTCATGAATTATCGAATCCTACTAACTGTGTGCTGTGTCTCGCTGGTTTCTTTTGGCGTTTTGATTGCCGAAGATGTGGCACCCGCCAATAGCGAGCTGGTCGTCGATCAAACGTTCGATTCGGACACGCTCGACAGTAAATGGCACATCAATACCGGAAACTGGGCGGTCAAAGATGGAGTGCTCAAAGTCAGCGAAGTAGCGTCGGACAAGCATGCGGCGGCAGCCCGGTTCCCCGTGGAAACAAACAACGCGGTTTACCAGTTGCGATTCCGCTTGCTCGGTGATGCCAAGGCGTTTCATTTAGGCTTTGATCCGGCACCCGGCGAGCTGGACAAAAAGGGGCACCTCTTTTCGGTGATTGTCACCCCGAGTGCGTGGAAAATCATGAAGCACGTCGACAAGAAAAATCCCAAACAGGATCCCAACGAAGTGCTTGCAAACGAGTCGATGTCATTCGAAAAAGATCGTTGGTACACGCTGCGATTGACGACATGGGAAACGTACGTGACCGCGACAATCGACGGCGACGCCTCGCTCAAAGCAAATCACCCCACGTTTGCGGTGAAGAAGCCGACGCTGGTTTTTCGTTGCCAGGGGGATGGTGTCGAAGTGGATGACATCAAGGTGTGGCGGCAAGTCAAATAGGTGAACCTCGGCTCGGTCGATTTGCATGTCTTGCCGTCAATCTACAGTTCTGGTGTTCAATCCTTCCTTCCCCCCTCAACCCTGGCACCGGAATTCGTTCGATGGCGAAAAGAAAAATGAGTCACATCACCCTGATCCTATTGGTCGTCGTAGCAGGCATCTTCGCTTGGAATTTGAGGGCGTTCGCCGGGTACGAATCGGCCGAGTACACGGTCGTCGAAACGGACGAAGAGTTTGAGATCCGCGATTATCCTGATCTGAAACTAGCCGCGACCGAGATGGGGGTCAAATCCGAAGGTCGTGACGGCAGCTTCATGCGACTGTTTGGCTACATCAGCGGCGGAAACGAAGCGAAGCAAAAAATCGAGATGACCACGCCGGTTTTTATGGAAGCGGGCGAGGAGGAAACCAAAGGTCAAATGGGGTTTGTGATTCCCAAGCAGGTTGCTTCCGAAGGGCCGCCTGAGCCGGTATCTGCGGACGTCAAAATCCGCGAACGCAAAGGTGGCCGTTTTGCCGTGATTCGCTTCTCAGGCATCATGAATACCGAGACGGCGAGCAAGGCCGAAGCGAAGCTGCGAGCGTGGATCGAGCAGAAGGGATTGGTCGCCGAGCAAGCGGCTGAAACCGCAGGCTACGATCCGCCGCTCACTCCTGGCCCGCTACGACGAAACGAAGTGCTGATTCGCTTGAAAAGTGAGGTTCCTGCGGACAAGTCGTAGCGAAACTCGCCAAGAGTTTTGGCCGGCGTGGCCGCGTTTGCTTTGCCAACGCTCATTTCCGGAGCCGGACACGAACCGAAGATCGGCCGGCGTGTTTGGTTTTTTTGATATCGAACAGATCGATCGCTTCGAACATGTCGCTGAGTTTGGGAAAACCGTAGGGGCGGTGATTGAATGGTCCTTGGTTGGAAATATGGGACCCCACGGGGCCAAGCGACGCCCAACCATCGTCATCGGCAGCGTCTTTGACCGCGGTTCGAAGCGTGTTCATCAGTTTCGTGTTCTGTTTCAACGACGACACCGAATGCTCCTTTTTCTTTTGCGGCGTATTGTTGTTGTTGTCGTCTTCGTCCAAATAGATGAAATGGCTACACGCCAGCACGAAGGGCTCCGGTGAGGTTTGGCGACCGAATCCGATCACTTGTTTCCCATCCTCACGTATTCGCAGCGCCAGCGGGGTGAAGTCACAGTCGGATGAAACCAGACCAAACGTACGGACTTGCTTGGTGTACAGGATGTCCATGGCGTCGATCAATAGCGCCATATCGGTCGCATTTTTTCCTTTCACCAAGTCGAAACATTGTGTCGGTGCGATCGCATATTCATGCAGCACTTTGATCCAACCGTCCAAGGGACGCTTGGTCCAATTTCCATAGGCTTTTCGGATATTGACGATGCCGTAGGTGGCCAGTTCGGAGATGATGAAGTCGATCTTTGCGGCAGGCGCGTTGTCTGCATCAATCAGTAACGCGATGCTGTCGTGGAGACTTTTGTCAGGCATGAATGTCGATCACACAAGAGAAAGAGGAGCAAGGGAATGGGACGGAGCAGGATTCAAATGCCGATTGGGGCAATCAAGCGGCGCTGCGATGAGAAGCGTATTTGACCATGTTTGGTACCCACTATCGGTCGATTATAGCGTCGCCCGTGGCCCCAAGGTTTAACGCGTGGATTGCACCGTCGAAGGCCTGACCTAGTCGTGTTGTGAATACCGAAGAGTAGGGCCGCGTTCCCAACGGCCGCCGCGATGATCGATCGGGTTGCCACTGGCCCCTAACTTCTACTTGCGGCGTGCTTGATCCCAAACGCTGGGGGTGACAAGTGGGCTTTCGTCCTGATCAGAATGTTGATTGCGATATCGATCATCGTAACGGATCGAGTGCAAGTAGAGTCCTTCCACCTTAGCTCGGGCCCAATCGGTTTTGCGCAGGAATTTCAAACTGCTCTTGATGCTTGGATTATCGGTGAAGCAGCGAATCCTGATTCGCTGTCCGAGTTCCTCCCAGCCATAGTCCGCAACCAAATAATTCAGCATCGACTCGAGCGTGACACCGTGAAGGGGATTATTGGGTTGCGGGAGCGAACGATTGGGCTGGGTCGGATTCATGGCACCAGTTTAGCGTGAAAGGCGAACTTGTGCGATGCATTCCGAAGCAGGAGCCGAATGGAAGAGTCCCGACAGGGACGACTGCATATAGCCCATGGCGTAAGCCGTGGGGACGCAGTCCACCCAACTGTCGCGGAGCGACCATTTTCGATAGCCTAGGACTTTAGTCCGAGGAATGTTTGTCAACGTCAACGGCGTCCCAGCGGGACGATTTGTGTTTCGAACGTTCGTCGCAAAACGCCGCTCCGCGACTGGATGCCT
>CAXBHV010000263.1:0-7479 GCA_963974855.1 uncultured Rhodopirellula sp.
ATGGTCCCTTGCTGGGCAAGCCATTGTCTGAGGTCGTGGGCAAAGGCTTCGCCTGTCGAATAGCGCTCGTTGATTGATTTGGACAATCCCGTCAGGCAGATTCGGGAAAGTTCGTTGGGAATGTGGGAGTCAATTTTTCTCGGATGGATTGGGTTGCTGTATAAAATCTCTTCGTATAATCCATCCTCGACCGTGCATTGGAACGGTCGCCGTCCAGTTAGCAGTTCGTACATCACAACGCCGATCGAATACAGATCCGATCGGCCATCGACACGGTGGCCTTCACCGCGTGCTTGTTCGGGACTCATGTAGGCGGGAGTACCGACATAGGCGGGGCCGCCACGCGGATCGACATCTCGCAATGCCAATCCAAAATCAGCGACGTAGGGACGCCCCTGTTCGTCGATCAAAATATTGCTGGGTTTGATGTCGCGATGCACGACGCCGTGTTGATGCGCAAAGGCAATCGCGTCGGCGACCTGAGCGAGCAAGTTGGCAATTGCTTCATAGCTAGGGCGTTGCCGGGTTGCCCATTGTGACAAATCGCTGCCACGAATTAGCTTGGTCACGATGTAGCAGGCTATCTTCGCCGCAGTTGCTGCGCGGTAGACCGGGATGATATTGGGATGGTCTAAGCTAGCGATCGCACGTGCTTCGCGTAGATATAGATTGACCGTTGCCGCTTTGGAGACCAGCGAATGATGCGGGATCTTGAGTGCCACGTCCCGCTGCAGCGTCGTGTCATAGGCTAGAAATACGGTTCCGAATCCGCCTCGCCCGAGCACTTCACGGATCACAAATTCTTCGATCCGCTCAGGCACTTCTTCGACCGGGGAACCCGACTCGGTACCCAAGAATTCAAATGTGAGCGATTCGCTATTTTTCGTTTTCTTGGGATCCACGTGTTTGCTTCCAGAGATACTCGCCAACGAAAACACCGCCACGGCCGATCTATCGCGTCAAACACGATCATCGGCTTGATCTTTCGACTTCTTTTGCTGGTTGAGCCCTCGCCACAGAGTCATTGATAACGTGCCCCGCCACGATTGTAGCAAAAAAACTTAGTTTCGAGACTGTTGGTGTGGCCACAGAGGAGATGAATCGTGAGAAAGAAGGCAGGTAAATATTTCCCTCCGTTTTTCTATAGGCTCTCGATCGTCTATTGCTTTGGGCCGGCATTCCGTTGGCCTGCCCTCGTGCATTGCGAGGCTACCGGCATCCTTTGCGATGGCGAGACGCGTTTAGGTGGACATCCGCCTGTGTGTCAATCAAGATAGTGCAAACCGCTCCATCGTCCTCCACTCCTGAGAATTCTTGATGCGTACCGATCCATTCCACTGTCTCGCCGTGATCGCCCTTTCGCTGTTGACCGTGTTGCCAACGTCAGCCGACGAGGCTGAGAAAAAGTCGGCGGACGATACGAGTAAAGTAGATACGAGTAAAGAAGAGAAGGCCGTCAAGATCGATGGCGTCTTTGAATCGCTATCGAGTCATGAGATCGCTGCAAACTCGGAGCAGATCGATTCGTATGTGATCAAGCGAATCTTGCCGCACGGAGCGACCGTCAAAAAGGATGCCGCAGTCGTCTGGTTTGAGACCAAAGAGATCGATGAAAAGATCAGCAAGGCAGAATTCGATCTAGCGCTCGCCAAGTTGGCGTCTGAAGAAGCCGATTTTAATTTTGAACAATTTCGCGAACAACAAGAACTTGATCGCAAAGCTGCTGAGCTAACACGCAAAGAGGCGCGGCAGGCTTATGACAACTATGTCGACGTCGATCGCGAGCAGCAAATTATGTCGGCCGAGTTCCAGCTAAAGCGTTCCGAAGAATCACTCGAGTACGCCGAAGAAGAACTGAACCAACTCGAAAAAATGTACCAAGAAGACGACTTGACCGAAGAGTCCGAAGAAATTGTGCTCAAGCGTGCTCGCCGCGCGGTGGAGCAAGCAAAATACAGCCTGGAATTGGCCAAAACACGCACCCAACGCACGCTTGAGCAAACGATCCCTAGTCAACTGGAAAAGGAGAAAGCGACCCTCGCCCGCGCAGAACTCGCGTTTGCCAAAACAGTCCAAGATCTGAAGGCGGCACGTCTGAAACGTGACATCGAGCGACGTCGACAGAAAACGGAACTCGAGAAGCAACAAGCCGACTTCAAAGCATTGCAAGCCGAACGCCGTGGTCTTGTGCTCAGTTCGCCAATCGACGGACTAGTTTATCACGGCCAATTGACTCGCGGGAAACTGGGTGACAAGGCTAGCACCTTCGATGTGAAATCCAAAGTCACGGCGAGACAAGTGGTGGCGACGATTGTGCAACCCGATCGTTTGCGTATCACCGCTGACATCAGTGAGGACCAACGGGCCAACGTCAAAGTTGGCATGAAAGGTTCGGCGATTCCGAAAGCGTTTCCCGAGTTGAAAATCCCCGTCACCATTCAATCGATTGCCAAAGTGCCTTATGCCGCCAACAAGATCGAGTGCGTGTTGGTGATCAATGGCAAAATCAAGAATGCAGAACTCGTGCCTGGAATGACCTGCAGTATCGAGTTTAAAAAGGCGGCCAAGGAATGAGTGGGGCAAGAGATTGGTTGCAATCTGTGGTGTTAGTCGTCACGGCGGTGACGATAAGTGCATCGGTCGTTGCGGAAGAGGCGGCGATTGCTGAACCGTCGCCAACTCGGTTGCAGAAGCTCGACTTCAGCAAGCCTCCGACGCTGCCTGAGGTTGACGCACCAAGTGCCGAAACGATCGAGCAATCGATTCGCAAAGGTGTCGACTTCTTAGTGGCGGACCAAAACCCCAACGGATCATGGGGATCGGCGACCAAGACAAAAGACTTGAACATCTACGCCCCGGTCCCTGGCGCCCATCATGCATTCCGCACCGCGACGACTTCGCTATGCATTTCGTCGCTGATCGAGTGTGCCGCCAGCGATAACGATGCAGCGCAGTCCGCTATCGATAAAGGGGAAGCGTGGTTGTTCAAGTATTTGCCAAGGTTGCGTCGCGCCGATGGCACTGCCATATACAACGTGTGGGGGCACCTGTATTCGATCGAAGCCTTGGTCCATCTGCACAAACGGCATGCGGGTGATGCTCAGAAGATCGCTCAAATTCGAACCTTGATCGAGCAGCAATATGACCTGCTGCGGCGATACGAGTCGGTCGATGGCGGTTGGGGCTATTACGATTTTCGTTATCAAGCGAAACCAGTTCGATCAGCTTTGTCGGCGGAGCTGCATTGGTTGCGATGCACCAAGCAAAATCGATAGGGATCGCTCCACCGCAGGATGTCGTTGACCGCGCCGTGGCCGCAATCAAACGGCAACAAAAACCCGACTTCACCTATTTGTATGGCGAGTATTTGAAAGATCGTCCGATGCGCGAGATCAATCGCCCCGGTGGGTCGCTTGGCCGTTCGCAGTGCTGTAACCTCGCGTTACGCTATTGGGGCGACACGACGGTTACGGACAACGTGCTGAAACACTGGCTGTATCGGCTATACGAGCGAAACGGCTGGTTGGACATTGGACGCAAACGACCGATTCCGCACGAGTCATGGTTCCAGGTCGCAGGCTACTTTTATTACTTTGGCCACTACTATGCGGCCATGTGTGTAGAGCAGTTGCCGGCTGCGGAGCGAGCACCCTATCAAGCGATGCTGGCGGATTTGATTCTTCCCCTGCAAGAAAAGAACGGGTGTTGGTGGGACTATCCGCTATACGATTATCACCGTCCCTACGGCACCGCGATGGCGACGATGACGCTGCAGCGATGCTTGCCCGCAGAGTAAGAATTTTTCGATCTTTAAGTTTCCGGTTCAAACGTAGCGAAAGTCGCCAAGACTTTCGAATCGCCGGGTTGCCGAAACTCACGCGCGAGTTTCGCTACGACGGTTATCGATCGCCACCTAGCTGCGAATCATGCGGATCAGATCGTCATTGGAAAGTTTCGCGGCGGCTTCGGTTCCTTCCATCACACCGGCGACCAGATCACGTTTGGATTCATGGAGTGCCAGGATCTCTTCCTCGATCGTTCCCTTAGCGATGATACGGTAAACCATCACCGGTTTGTCTTGCCCGTAGCGATGGGCTCGGTCGGTGGCTTGATCTTCCACCGCCGGATTCCACCACGGATCCATGTGGATCACATAGTCGGCCGCAGTCAAATTCAATCCGGTCCCGCCTGCTTTCAGTGAGATCAAGAAGACATTGGCGGTCCCTTCCTGGAAACGGTCGACCGCTTGTTGACGTGCTTTGGCGGGCGTCGAACCGTCCAAGTATTCGTACGTGATCCCGCGTGCCTCGAGCGCCGTTCGGATCAATGCCAAGTGGGCGGTGAATTGGCTGAACACGAGCGCGCGGTGTCCTTCTTCGCGAAGACTATCGAGCGTTTCGCACAGTTGGTCTAGTTTCGCCGACGATTCGGTCCAGCTCTCATTGACCAATCCGGCATGGCAAGATATTTGACGAAGCCGCGTGAGCATCGCCAGAATCTTGAACCGCTGGTCTTTGATTTCGGTTTGCGATTCGAGCTGTTCGATTTCGCCAATCGCAACCCGCCGCACCTTCTCGTATTCGGCGCGTTCGGCGGGGCTCAGGTCGACATACAAGTTCATTTCCGTTCGCGGAGGCAGTTCTGTCAGCACCTCGGATTTTGTCCGTCGCAACACAAACGGCTTCAATCGCTCGGCCAACGCCATCCGACTGGCTTCATCGCTCTGTTTCTCAATCGGCAAGGCAAATCGTTTGCGAAAATGATCCCAGCCGCCAAACACGCCGGGGGACACGACATGGAATAGACTCCACAATTCGCCGAGATGATTTTCGACGGGCGTTCCTGTCAGTGCCACCATCCAGTCGGCTTTGAGTGCGGCAATCGCCTTGGATGTCTTGCTGCGGCTATTTTTGATCGCCTGCGCCTCGTCAAGCACGATCGTGCCCCATTGGACGTTTGCCAATGCCTCGGCGTCGCGAAGAACCAACCCATAGCTGCAGATGACAAGGTTGCCAGGACCCACCGATGGCAAAAACTCTTCACGCTCGGTTTCGCGGTACAGGTGCACGTTCAAATCCGGAGCGAACCGGCCAGCTTCGCGAGCCCAGTTGAATCCGACCGAGGTCGGTGCGATCACCAACGTCGGACCGATTTCGGATCGATCCAACAGAACGGCAAGCGTTTGTAGTGTTTTGCCCAATCCCATGTCATCGGCCAAGATACCACCGACGCCCCATTCTGCGAGACGACGCATCCATTTGTAACCGTCGATTTGATAGTCACGCAGCGTCGCGTCAAGATTTTTGGGTAGCGAAGGATTTAGTTTTTCGGCGCGGTTGAGCCGGGTCAAGCATTTCTGCCACGATTTGGCCGCTTTGATTTCGATGTCCGATTCCATCAAATCACGGATCGCCGGCGCCGCGGTGGCATCGAGTTTTAACGTTTGACGATCTGCGTGCGTCGCATCGTGCAGCCGATTGAGCTGTTTGCGAAGCGAATCGGAAATGCGAGCCCAACCTCCGTCACCGACTCGGATGAAGTCGCCCTGAATCGCGTCGGGGGTTAACGATGAAAGCCCATCCATCAGCTCTTTCAGAGGAACTTTCTTGTCGCCAAAATCACACTCGCCGGTGATGCCAAACCAATTCCGCTTGCTGGTGATATCGACGCGGACATTTTTGCTGGAAAGGCTGCCCAACACCGAGATCGGTTTCTCACTCCGTTTGTCCCACAGGACCTCGATATCGAGCTCACTTGATTGCAGCCGTTCGATGACGTTCAGCGCTGTGCGGAAATCGGTGATCGTGCCGAATCCGGTGCTGTCGTCGATGTCCAAGTCAAGTACCTCGGCGATCTGATGAGCTCGCTGAAACTCTTCCGTAGCAAACCGCTGGACCTGGATCGATTTTCCGTCTCGCTCGACCGTAACGACCATTGGATCTGCCCCCGGGAGTCGCAGGATTCCGGCCGCATCGCGAAAGCGAATTCCATAGTCCATCGCACCGTCACTGCGTGATCTCAGCAGCAACGCAAGCGTTGCCTGTTCGTGGATGATCGGTCCGGCATGCGATTCAGGCAACCGCAACGAGATTCGTTTTTGCAGCGGACGTACCTTCTCGATCACCGCATCGATTTGGTCGTCGTCGAATTGACCAAGTCCGACGGCATCACGCATGAGTTCGACGTTCTCGCCATTCATTTCGCTCAGATACAAGACATGGTTGACCGAGTCGATGCTCAAGAATGCATCAGGAGTGCAAAGCAATTTTGCTTCTCGTATTTTTCCGTTTTCATCGGTAAAGCCAAATGCCCATTTCCCGCCCTGCTTCAGCGGCAACAGGGCTAGATAAATGGGGACTCGAACAATCTGGCAGGGTTCGCCATCAAACATCGCATTGGGTTGATTGACGAGCAGTGGCAACGCGTGAAACGCATCTAGAATCAAACCCGCTCCGCCGTAGTAGTAGTCCTCGTTGTCACGAGCGATACCCGCGACCACCCGACGGTCCGCGGTTGTTAACGGCAGATCGACCTCTTTAGCGATCCGTTCCAACGACAATTTCTTGCCTTTGGTGAAGCCACCGCCACGTTTTTTCTGCATTTGCAGCACGGGAGCAACGGAAATATATCCGTCCTCGAACTTGAAATCCCATGCGACACGCTGAACACGTTGCTCTTGAAGAACCGGTAAGCTGTCGTCACCCAGGGCGGCGTCATCGGATGTCAGCGAGGATTCAAAATCCAGTAACGCATTTAATCGCCGAATCGCTCGCTCTTTTAAATCGACCTGGAAGCGTAGTTTGCTTTGCCCTTGGCAAACGTTCCCTGGATGATGTTTCGCGATAGAGGCGAGTTCTGGAATTCCAGTTGGTCCAACAAGTAATCAACGAATTCATATTGATGCAGACAAGCCTGCTTGCCCGCTGCGTCGTCACAATTGCATCCCGTTGATTGCTCGGTATCGTCGACTCGGGCAAACACCTCGAACTTATTTCGTGCAGCGACAGCGACACCATGAAATCCTCCTGTCGAGAAAACCTGCTCGGCGGAATAGCGGATGTGGCTAAAGTTGCTCTGTCGGGCGATCGCATGGGGAAACGCATTGAGAATATCGACCAACCGGTCGTGCCACTGCGAATACCGGCGTCGGCCTGCGTTGGGATCGATTTTGGGCGGCAATAAAAAAGAGGGCAAGTTCGCGTCATCTGCCGATGCTCTTGCCTTTGCTAGTTGGGCAAGTGCCGCCCGCATGGCTTGCGGGTTTAAAGATCCGTCTTTCATTGCAGTAAGCCTTGGCGTGAATCGTGGCGCGGCGTCGTGGTTGCTCGACCAAGATTGGGTCGAGCGACCGAGATTTGCGTCGTTGTATCAAATTCGCGGTTTATTGCCGAGTCATAATGCCAAAGCTAGCGTCGCAACGTGGGCCGCAGGGGCCTAATGGTTCGCTTGGCCTTTGATCGTCCGCTGAGCGACTTCCCA
>CAXBHV010000264.1:0-7472 GCA_963974855.1 uncultured Rhodopirellula sp.
TTGGCTGGAATTTAATCAACGCGTGCTTGAGCAAGCCGAGGATCGATCGGTACCGCTGCTGGAGCGGGCCAAGTTTCTTGCCATTTCAGGCTCCAACCTCGACGAATTTATGATGGTCCGCGTCGGCGGGCTGAAGCTGCAATTTGACCGCAATGCGATGGTGCGTGATGCGGCTGGATTGACCGTTTCTCAGCAAATCAATGCGGTTTCGAGTCGTGTTCATGAGATGGTGGCTCGACAATATGATCTGCTTCGCGACGTGCTTGAGCCGCAATTGGCGGCAGCGGACATCCGCCGGATCAACATGAGCGATTGCAGCGATCGAGCTCGCGAAGTCGCGGACCAGCGGTTTCAAAGTGACGTTTCGGCCGTGTTGTCGCCACAAGCGATTACTTACGATCGTCCTTTTCCGCTGTTGCAAGGATTAGGAGTCCACTTGTGCGTGCGGATGCGTGCATTGCCAACCGCGAAAACATCCGGCGGTGTGGCGAAACCATCCGGCGAGCTGAGCGAGACTGCGGAAGCCGAAACGCCTGCGACAGCTGAATCAGCCGATTCATGGCAATTCGCCGTGATTCCGCTTGGCCGCACCGTGCCGCGATTGGTCTCGATGCCTTCAGAGCGTGGACACGACTACATCTTGCTCGAAGATCTCGTGACGCACTACGTCGAGGACTTTTTTCCAGGACGCGAGGTGATGGAATGTGTCGCATTCCGCATCACTCGCAATGCCGACGTCGAGTTGCAGGAAGATGGCGCTGCGGACCTTGTCGACGGCATGGAAGAAGTACTTGAGAGCCGGCGTTTGTCACGCGTCGTGCGATTGGAATACAGCGCGGCGGCAAGCGATCATGTCGTTCCGTTCTTGTCGGAAATCATGCAGCTGACCAATCAGGATCTCTATCCGATCGACGGGCCATTAGACCTGAGTTACTTGTTCACTCTGC
Organism: uncultured Rhodopirellula sp.; assembly: GCA_963974855.1. GTDB lineage: Bacteria > Planctomycetota > Planctomycetia > Pirellulales > Pirellulaceae > Novipirellula. The sequence continues at coordinate 948 of CAXBHV010000264.1, forward strand.
ATGGTCTCGAAGGCTTTGATTCGCTGCGTGATGAAGCCTGGGTGCCTCAATCGCATCCAAGTATTGATCCCGCCGAATGCTTGTTCACGACGATTGCAAAAGGCGACGTGTTGCTGGTGCATCCCTACGAGCGTTTTGATCCGATCATTCGCTTGATCGAAGAGGCGTCAGTCGATCCCGATGTGTTGGCCATCAAACAAGTGCTATATCGCACTAGCAAGCGGAGCCCGATTGTCGCTGCGTTAATGCGTGCAGCCGAACGTGGTAAGTACGTCTCGGTGATCGTAGAGTTAAAAGCACGCTTTGATGAAGCCCGCAACATCGAGTGGGCTCGCGAAATGGAGCAGGCTGGGGTCCAAGTGATCTATGGTATTCGCGGCTTAAAAACGCATGCAAAGGTTTGCATCATTGTTCGCCGCGAGCCTCAAGGGATCGTTCGCTATCTGCATTTTGGAACCGGAAATTACAACGAAGCGACCGCGAATCTGTACAGCGATGTCTCGTTGTTAACGTGCAATGATACGCTCGGAGCCGATGCAACGACGTTCTTTAACGCGGTCACGGGCGCCAGCCAGCCACAGCAATTGCAATTGTTGGCCGCAGCTCCGATCACGCTGCGAAATCGAATTCTCGATCTGATCGAAGCCGAGACGCGGCGCTGTCTTGAGGGCCAGAAAGCAGAGATTCTGGTAAAGCTCAACGCGTTAGTCGATACGCAGGTCATTGACGCGTTGTATCGAGCTAGTCAGGCGGGTGTACGTGTGCGTTTGAACATCCGTGGCGTCTGTTGTCTAAAGCCAGGCGTGAAGGGATTGAGCGAGAACATCGAAGTCATCTCGATTGTCGATCGGTTCCTCGAGCATGCTCGGATTGTCTATTTTCGCCATGGGGGCGATGACGAACTGTTTATCAGCAGCGCGGACTGGATGCCTCGAAATTTGGATCGGCGTGTCGAGCTGTTTGTGCCGGTGATGGACCCTGCGTCCCGCGAGCGGTTGCTGCATGTGCTGCGAACCTATTTCAAAGACACCACGAACGCTTGGCGAATGTTGCCGACGGGATTGTACGATCGGGGTCAGTCGGACAAAAAAGCGAAGCTGCCGTTCCAGTCGCAGCTTGTGTTGTACAACGAAGCGGTCGAAGTCACACGCAAGACCAAACAGAGCCGTCGCACTACGTTTGAAACACACGAGCCCAAACAGGCTGATTAGTCCTGTGGCAGGGGGGTGTTGGCGTGGTGGTTGCCGGTTAGCCCTGTGGTTTCGGCTGGATTTGATTGGTTTTTCGGTTTCGGCTCGGCTGTTGCAGAATTTGTCGAGTGCGTTCTCCCCATTTTAGGGGATGTTTCGCAGCGTATTGCCGCAGTTCTGTTCACTAAGAATTTCTGTAAAGAGTCGATTTTGTCCTCATAAGTTGCCTAGGCGGCGTTTCGGGGGTAAATCGAGTTCGATAACATACGGGTTGTCGGGCGGCTGGACTTGCAGGCTTCCCACACCTCATGTTCCCAGAGAAGTCTTAGAGACCGGATACTGAATGTACAGCCTAGCCTACGCTTCCCCCTCGCGAATCTATTCCTTCCTGTTTCTATGCGTCATCACGTTTGGATTTTGTGACACCACGGCCCGTGCTCAAGATGCGGCTCAAGATGCAACCGAAAACGCGGCCGACGGGGCCGTGGCGAATGCCGGAGCAGGGGGGGCAGCTGGTTACGTACCCGCGATCAAACTGCTGCCTGACTCCCTGGCTGGGTTAGTTCGCGTACCCAACGTGCCCGATTTTTGCAAAGCGTGGCACAAAACGCATCTTGGCCAGCTGGTCGACGATCCAGCGATGCAGCCCTTTATTGATGCGCAGCGTGAGCGAGCGGAAGAGTACTTCGATTCGCTGGACAATCGCGTCGGTCTGAAGCCTCAGGATTTGTACGATATCGCCTCAGGCGAAGCGGTGATGGCGTGGTTGCCATTCCCCAAAGACAAGCGGCGTCCCTTTTCCGTGTGTGTGATTGCGGATATTCGCGGACTTCGCAAACAGGCAGACGTGGCGGTTGATCAAATCGATCGTGATTTGAAGTCGGGCGGAGCAACCCGCAGCGACAAGGAGTATCGCGGCCAAACCATTCGCGTTTATACAACCAAACCCAAGCCAGGCCAGTTGAAGATTGAGCAGATTGCGATCACGTATGACGATGTTCGCATCATCGCTTCGGATCGTGATACCGTCGTCACGGGGGTGCTCGATGCTCTCTCGGGTGAAACCAAGGTGGCTTCGATCAGCGAGTCTGCTGAGTTTCGCGACGTGCTGACTCGGTCCAGTCGAGCGATGCAAGTTCCGTTCACCGAAGGCAACAGCACGGTAGCGGGCGAATGGTTCGCTCGTCCCATACAGATGGGCCGCATTCTGCGTGAGACCTTCCAGGTGGATCGTGGCAACCAAGTGGACATTTTGAAGTTGCTTGAAAATCAAGGCTTTGATGCGGTCAAGGCAGCCGGAGGTATTCTGGCCATCGCTGGGGATCGTTACGACGTATTGCATCGCGGTTTTGTGCTTGCTCCACCCACAACCAACGAGCCTAGCAAGTACGAAAAGGCCGCTCGGATGTTGTCCTTTTTCAACGCCACTTTGGATCCGGTTCCTGATTGGGTTGGCAAAGATGCCGGAACAGTAAGCCAGATTCGCTTGAAGATTGCCGATGCATTTTGGGCATCCGAGTCGATGATCAACGAAGCGTTTGGTGATGATATTTTCTCGCCGATGATTGAAGGGATTCGCGACGATACGGATGGGCCTCAAATTGATCTAAAAAATAACGTATTACCTGCGTTAGGCGATGAAGTAATCTTAATGACGGACAACACGTTGCCTGCGGAGGTGAATTCGGAGCGAATGTTGATTTCGGTTCGTTTGAAGAATGCCGATGCCATCAAACTTGCGGTACGCAAGGCAATGGAAGTGGAGCCGGACGCCAGCAAGATTGACGTTTTGCCGGGAGTTGAAATATGGCGAGTTCAGCGAGGAAGTTCATCGGACGCCTCGTTTGAAGCTGACATTTTCGGCGACCTCGGGTTCGAAGAAGAGACGGTCGAGCAGGCTCCGCCACTATTGGATCATTGGGCGATTGCCGTCGTGGATGAGAAGGGGGCAAAGGGGAGTTCGTATTTGATGTTTTCGAGCCATCCTGATCTGTTAATCGAGACCGTGAAACGTATTCACGCCGGTCAAAAAGGAGGCTTTTCCGATTTGCCCGAAGTCGCCAACGTTGTTGATGCACTAAAGGATCTAGGTGCTAAACAGGTCTCGCTCAGCCGGATCGCTCGCACGAGCATTTCGCTCCGCGTGAAGTATGAACTGTTGCGAACGGGGAAGCTGAAAGACAGCGACTCGATCCTGGCGACGATCATCCGCCGCATGTTCAAGGACGAAAACGGAAACGAAGCAGAACCGATCAAGACGGACAAGCTGCCCCCGTTGGCTACGATTGAAAAGCATCTTCCCGAAGGTGGGAACTTCATCGTGACCGAAAAGGACGGCTGGTCACTAAGCGGCTTCTACTTGAAGTAACGGCCTAGCTGCTCGATTACTTTTTCAGCCACTCGATCGCGGTCGGGATACCGGGATCGATCATCGAATCATAGTGGTCGCCGGTCGGTGTGGTTTCGAACGTGACATCTTTGTTTGCAGCTTTCATTCGTGCGACGAATGTTTCGGCATCAGAGAACGGCACGTTGCTGTCATCGCGGGCATGAAAGATCAACACGGGGCAACCAATCGTATCGATATGGTTCATCGGTGAAGTCTCAGTGATGAACTCTTTGATACCTGGCATTAGCGTTCGCATCGCGAAGTTGGATGCCATGTCACCCATGCGGGCTTCGAGATCGTAGGCGGCTGCGTAGGCCACGCAGCGATGGATGCGTGGTTCGTGAGCAGCAAGCAGTAGCGATAGGCTTCCTGCTGAGCTATGGCCCGCACAATTGATTTGCTGTGGATCGACCATGGCAAGATTCTTCGTGACGAACTCGACTGCGTTTCGTCCGTTGACCACTCCCGCTCCGGATGCTTTGAACGCGGGATATGCCTTGCCGATGATGCCAGGCATCGATTCGTCGTCGGTGCCTTCGGGGATCGCGCCGTCCAGGGAATAATGAACGACCACGAAGCCAGCGTTCGCATACGGCAATGTTTCGGCATCGTATTCTTCGTGCTCTTGTAAACCCGCGCCGTGGATCATCGGGGTTCCTGCGGGGGCAACCAGCACGCAAGGCAACGAATGAGCGGCATGTTCACCCGCAGGGACAAACACTTGCATTTGCATTTGATGGCCAGGCAAAGTGGGGTGCGATTGCACGCGGACAAAATACCGCTTCACGCCTGACGGGTATGTTTTTTCGGGGGTACCGAGTTGCGGAAATTGATGAGGCGGCACCGCGGCCCGCAGCGAAACCGCGATCGGAACAGGTTTACCGCTGTTCACTCGCATCGAAACGATCAACCCTATCCCGCCACAGCAGACCAACGGCAGCAACACCAAGGTACCGACCACAAGGAACACCCACTTCGGGATCCCTTTCTTAGCTGCCTTCGGAGCCGAAGCCGCCGCTGCGTGAGGCCGCGGTTGTGGGGCAGGGGAGGGTGCAAAATGGGATGTTGGTGTCGCTGGCACGGTCGCCGGGGCTACGGATTGCCCGCCTAATCCTTGCCCGCCTGATGCTTGTCCACCCAGGGTTTGCCCAGTTGAACCCTTGGCTGCCGCGATACGCAAAACCGCACCACAACCGACACATTTAACCTGTGATTCGGTCGCCAGCGGTGTGACTTTCATTCGCTGCTGGCACTTGCTGCAGCGAACAATGATGGGGTCCGGCATCGGGGGTGAATCTCCAAAGCGTAACGCGAGTGCCAATCGTTGTCACTCGATCAAGACAGCATTGTAGCGTCTCGTTGCCCCCCGAAGTACGCTTTGGAAGGGGGCGGGGAGACAACGCTTTTTCAGAACAAATTTTGGAAAATGTGTTGTCGAACTAAGCAGGTCAAAATGAGTCATTCCACATAATGATCTGAGCCGACGGCGTTAGCCGCTTGTTGATTTAGTGAGCCGCTCGCGCGTGAGCGGCCGGGTTCCCCGCATGACCCGGTGCCTTACGGCCCACGGCTCACAGAATGATCGACGTTTCACCGGTAAATACCGAACGACCTGCTTAGCAGCCTGTTCTTACTCGTCGAGTGCTTTTTGGACTGCTTCGATAACGACGGGCAAGACGCGGCCACGAACGTCGTCCAGCGTTCCTTCGAGGAATCCGCCGGCCGCCGCCTTGTGGCCGCCGCCGCCAAACTTGCGAGCGACTTCGTTGCAATCCATACCGCATCGGCTGCGGAAACTCAGTTTGAAGCCGCCGCGGATTTGCCCGACAAAGATCACTGCCGCCTTGGTACCTTGGACTGCCAAGGTCAGATTGATTGCGTCTTCGGTGTCGTTGGGTTCGGCGCCGACTTTGGCAAAGTCTTCTTTTTCGACATGCGTATGCATCAGAGCACCGTCGAGTTCCGATTGCGTTCTCGACAGGATCAGCCCGCGAAGACGCAGTCGGCCCAGTGTATCACGCTCGTATAGGTCTGCATAGATTTCGCAGGGAACCACGCCAGCGTCGATCAGTCGAGCGACGACGCGGTAGGTTTCCGGCGTCACACTGCCGAACCGGAACCAGCCTGTGTCGGTTGCGATTGCGGCAAACAAAGGCATCGACATGCTGCGAGTCAACGGAACCCCCAATGCATCGGCGGCTTGCACGACAAGGTGGCCGGTCGCTTCGGCTTGATAGTCCTTGTACATCGTCGCATTCAACTCGTCTTCGCCCACGTGGTGGTCCAGGACGATTTTGTCGGCACGTGAACTGCGAATCACGTCACCCATGTCTCCGAGCTGGGCCCAGGCACTGGTGTCGAGGATCATGATGCAATCGGCCGAAATGTCTTCGGCTTCAACATTGTCGCCCAGGACTTCGATGTTGCTGGCGGGGTCGAGGAATTGCAGTGCCGCAGGGGTGCGGTGAGCGTTGATGATTCGCACTTTCTTGCCAATCGTTCGCAGCACCTCGGCCATCCCCAGTTCGCTGCCCAACGCATCGCAATCGGGGCGAATGTGACTGACAAGCACGAACGATTCGTAGTGGCTAATCTGGTCAACAAAGGCTTTCCACTGAACACCCATCTGGCTTTACTTTCGGTTACTTGAGATTCGTATTGTTTTCGGATTTGGCGTTTTTAATTTTGCCGTTTTCGATCTTGCCAAGAGACGATCGCACCGAGGCGATGTCAAATTGCAGTTGATCGACCAAGGCTTCAGCCGACTCGAAGCGGGCAATGTCGCGCACTCGACTGACAAAGTCAACCTGCAGCGTTTGGTCGTAAAGGTCCCCAGTGTAATCCATCACATGGACTTCGACTTTGCGTTCGCTGCGATTGTTGAAAGTCGGGTTGGGGCCGATATGAATCGCTGCGGGATAGCGGACGCCATCATGGATCGCATAT
>CAXBHV010000265.1:0-7460 GCA_963974855.1 uncultured Rhodopirellula sp.
AGAATGCCCCAACCGGCTCCGCCCATCGCCCGCCAAGATGAAGTCGTTCTAACACGATCGCGATCCCCGCGATGGCAAGCGTTTTTCGCCACGTGGTCTGCCCCATGAATGCAGCAAGAAAGAAAATGGCGTACAGGCCAAGTTCCAGTGAAACTGACCATGTCGGGGCGTTGTAGGAATAACCGCTCTCGAATCCCCAGTACGAAACGCCAATCAGCTGCAGTCCGAAATGATAGGCATCGTTAAAGGAATAGGCAAAGTCGCTTCCCCATTGAGCCCGGCAATACCACTGCAATAAAGCAACGATCAGTAGCGTTAGTAAATGCAACGGATAAAGTCGAGCCAATCGCAGGACAGCAAATTTCGGAAACGAACAACGACGCTGCGAAATTGCATCACTGTAGAGCCAGAAAAACACGAACCCTGAAAGCACAAAGAAGAACGTGACCGCTTGATAACCATGATCATAGAATGCGCTGAGCCACCCGTAGAGCGGTTGCGAAGCGGCATTAAACGTGGCGGCAGCGTTTTCGTGCGTCAGTGGATTGACGTCCATAAAGAAATGCTGCCAATGCCAAAGGACGACAGCTAAGGCTGCGAAGCCGCGAGCAACATCCAAGCTCCTGAGGCGATCTGGCATTGCAATAGGTCCAATCAAGCGTAGGGCAAAATCTCGGCAAGGCCCCCCGCCAGTAAAGCACTCTGCTTGGGCCCTTTGACCAAGATCGTCCTGACGACGGGGCAAAGCTGAGACTTTTTTGATCCCAATGACGCATGGTTTTTCAATCACTTCGCAGTACAAGCGAAGGTGCAATGGCTTCGCGAGCCAACCCAGATTTGATCCCCCAGCTGCGATTGTGACCAACGGGCTCCTTTTCGTAACCTAGTCCGTAGTGGAAAAAACGTAGTGAACGAAGCCGTCATCGCGGCCATTTCGATCTCTGAACTTGAAAAGGATCCCAGTGAAGCGAATTCTTCTATGCCTGTCGCTTCTCGGCGGATCGCTGTTCGCTAGTTTGATCGCGGGATGTGATTCGGCGGACGATGTGGTGATCGCCCCTTCAGACAACATATCCTCCGGCTCGGTTCAAACGGTCGCGTTCCGGCAAATGGATCCGCGAGACTATTTGCAAGCAATTTTTTCTCGCTACCACGCTGCCGGTTCCTACCGCGACGAAGGGCTCGTCCGGCTAACGGTTCCGCAGACAAACGACGCACAATCCGAAACCAAGGTTGCCCCGCTGAGCGTTTGGACGAACCACGACACGGTTTATTTGCAAGCATACGACACACGGCTGTGGTCCGATTCCGAAGGCTTAACCGCGTGGATCGTTGACCCTTCGACTCGCAATTTTGATTCTCAGGTTTTACGAGGGCCGCCGATTGGCCGCCGACCTGAATTGAAACAACTGCTGACCGATCCGATTCTGGTCGAACAAGTCGCCGCAGGATTGGCGGGGCCGCCGCCTCAGTTGGAGGGGTTATTCGCGGAAGAGCCAATGAAACAATTGTTTCTTGATGAACACAAGTTTGCCTTTGGCCAGCAACAAACGATCGAGCAAACGCAATGTCAAGAAATCCAAGTCCAGGCGGGAGAGCAGCAGTACGCTTTTTGGGTTGATATCCACAGCGGATTGATCCGGCAAGTCGATTTGCCGTCGATCCCTACATCGCCCAGTTCGGAACCGACCAGTGCGGATTCGGCCAATGCAGTACCGGGGGCACCCTCGATCCGTTTGACGCTAGAGCTTCGCGGAGCGACGTTTGATGTGCCAACGACGACTCCGAAAGCCGACTCGTTGCCGGAAACCCCAAAATTTGTCGGCCATTTTGTGCCGCTGCCGCCTCCCCCCCCCCGGCGATCCTGGGCGTACGGATAGATAGCGTCGACCTGACCACTTCGGATCGAAAGTCTTTTCAATTTTCAGCGAGTCGGTCCGAAGCGAAACCCGCTGTCACGGCAATTGTCTGTTTTGCCGACGATGTGAATGCATTCAATTCGGCAATGGTGATGCAGCAGTGGAGCCAACAGCTGCCAGCAACATTGGCGGACAAGACTCGATTCGTGCTGTTGCTTCATGACGCAATCTCGCTTCGTGACGAGGTTAAACAGTTACTGCGAGAATCCATCACGCTACCGCTGATTTGGGATCCCAAAAACGAGTTAGCTAGCAAACTTGGGATCGCCCCTGGCGCACTACTGCTCGTCGACTCTGCGGCTCGAATCGTCTGGATCCAACCCGGAGTGACTCCGCAATCGCTTCCATCGCTCGGAGCGATTGTGAGCGATATCGCGAGTGGCGTTGATATTCCGCAGCGGATGAAGGAGCAGCACGACCGTGACGCCGCAGCGTATCAGAGCGTTTTGCAAGACGAGTACAAGAAATTAGTGGATCAGGGACTCGTTCGCTCGTCGCCGAAATGACCTTGCTTCGAGAAGCCGTCTGTCACGACAATCGGGCCCCCGCAGCCTCCTAGATTCTGGTGATTTTGACATGCAATCCGGCGACCCAAACGATCTTCCCAATCCTTTCGCACTTCACCTCAATGGATCCGTGAAACGGTCGGGAAAATCGGGTTCTGGAGGGCACGCGTTCAAGACGGCGCTAAAGCTTTTTTTGATCGTGGCGGTCCTGTTTGGCGGAACATTGGCGCTGGGTCGATACAGCAAACAGTGGATCGTTTCGCATTTGATGCGAGGTTTTGACGATCTCGGTGTCGCAGAAAAACAGCAACGACTGGTTCAAATCTCGGAACTTGGTATGCCTGCGACCGGTTTGATGGTCCGTTCGTTGAACGACGATTCCGCCGAAGTTGCACGCACCGCATACGAATTGCTACGCGAGTCGCAGAATTCGTGGACCGCGCTCGATTGGAATACCGCTCGTCAACATCACCAAGTGATGGTGACCGCGATGGATTCGATCGCCGCTACGCTTCCCGATGCCCGCACTGGCTGGACCACGGGACTGCTGCAACAAACGATCATGGAATCGGTTCAGAAAGACGACAGCGAATCCAAATCCCTTTACAACTTGGCCACTACCACGTTGTCCAAAATGTCTCTTAGCGAGGGTGCGGTGCCTGGCGTGATCGACAACGATCCGCTGGTTCCGGGGCAACCGGTTCGCTTAGCGGTCCGCACCAAACCGCTGCCAGTCGCGGACACAGACGCGATGGATACTTGGACCGATTGGCCGCTCGCCAAACCGGCAATCATCTCATCCGGAGGATCGACTGCGACGGAATCCAGATCAAACGAAACTCGCGATGCCACAAACGCTGCTACCAATTCGGCAAATGCGCCCGCATCCGATTCCGATCCCAGTCGTGGCGAACCCTCGGCATCGGTTTATCGCTCGTCTGCCACCTTACTGAAGCCCGTGTCGCCGAGCGAACCCATCGTATTGAAGGACGTTCATAACGCTGTGGACCAGTCGCAATCAATTGCTTCGTCGTCGACCGCAGGCTCACCAGGATCAGGCCGCCGCCCTGTTGCGTCGGCGACCGAGGTGATGCCGACAAGTTTTTTAACGCAGTCGCCGCTGGAAACCTACGCCACCGAGTCGGTCATCTACTGGCTTGGCAGTGACGAAACGCTGCTGCGTGATAAAGCCAAGAACGAATTGATTCGTCGCGGTTTTTCGCAACGTCAACTTCAAATCGCGACCCATATTGTCGCGGCGGATGTAGGCTCGCGTCTCGAATTGGTGGACACGATTTCGCGATCCGATATCGACGACCCGCGGCCTTGGTTGACGCTCTTATTAAACGACGACAATCGCGAAGTACGCTTGCGAACGATTTCGGTGATCGCCACGATGAACGATTCCGCGATGAAACAGAAGCTACGATCACGGTTGGCTGACGAGCGAGACCCGATCGTCACCTCCAAGATCCGCAGTGCGTTACAATTAAGATAACGTCGACGCTGCAGAAATTGCAATCGACACCGTAGGATCGTTTCTTCAATCGTCGCCAGGGCTCTCGCTGGTTCGCTTCGTGCTCTTTAAGCAAAGCCAATACGACGTTTTTGTAGACGCGTTAGCGAACTGGTCGGCGAAAGGCTGATCGAGGATGGATCCGCAAAATGAAGACGCATGATTTCGTGTCGTGTACACTGGGAAACCGAAAACCCGTGTTTCCTCGTACGAGTCTCGTTCTCATGCTGCTGTTCTCACGCAAGCTTATTGTTATGTCCTTGGTGTTGACCCTCGGAGGAGTCTTTGCAGCCAACGTCGGATTGGCACAAACCGCCGAAATGCGGCGTGCGATGAAACAGCAACAAGAGTACCAGAAGCGTTTACAGCAGCAACGCAAAGAGGCCGCTGAGAACTCGCCCACGTTGCCTTCGGACCCAGAATTGTTGGGGTTGCACAAAGAGTTCATTACCAAGGCGGAAAAGCTTGCCAATGATTATGAGAAGAAAAAGCAGACCGCCGAAGCTCGCCAAGTATACGAAGCGATTGTGCGACTGGTCCCAAAATACCAACCAGCCGAAGAAGGGCTCAGTCGGATGATCGCGGCCCAATCGGTGCAAGATCGTAAACTGACCGAAGTCGTGGCAAACCGTGGTTGGCAAGATTCCGGTGTCACGCTGGTTCAGGGGATGCCGGTCCACATGGAAGTCAAAGGAACATGGAAAGTTGTCGTCGAAACCGATGCCCAGGGGGTGGAAATCCCCAACGAAATCAAACCCAAAACCAACGACATCAAACTCGGTACCCTGGTCGGCGTGATCGCGACTTCGCCCGCCGAATTGGATTCTGAAAAGCCATTTGCGGTAGCGAAGCAACTCGATTTCATCAACAAAAAAACAGGCCGATTGTTTTTAAAGATGTTTGATATCGACCCGAGTGACAACGAAGGAAAAATCCATGTGCTGATTCAAAGCACCTTTCCCTAACCTAGCGTGGTTTTCGCTTGTGAATCCCCAAACCAAGCTGCTGTAAATGGGCGAGCAACTCCGGTCGATTCTCGTAACGTTGGACCACGCGAGCGAGGTTCTTTTTCCAACTGGCAAAACTCGGCGGCTTACCCTCTTGGTAACAGGACCACAGACGCTCGCTTAATGCCATCAGGGTACAAATGGCTTCGTGCACCTGCTCTCGCTCGGTAAGTGCATAGTCGGCATCACCTTCGGAAACCATATGCCAATAGCTCAAAAAATCGTCGCGTTGTCTCGGAGGCAGGTCGTGTACGATCTCGTCAATCACATCCGCATCCGCTGCGGCACAGCAATTCTGCGATGGTAAAACATCAGACCGGACCGCAATTTCGACGCCATCCCTATCAACGATGCGATCTTTGAAAATCAGCCATCCCTTTGCAAGGGCGGCGTCTTGCAGTGCGTTTTGAACGGGACGACACGACGGCTCGTAACGAAGTAAGATTCCAGGAGCCACTTCGACTAAACATTTCGCGATCGATGTGGCAAATCGTTCCCCTTTCATCAAAGCGTCGTCGGACGCATGACGCGAGGATCGTGGTGAAACCAAGCCTAACGCCGCGTCGAGAACCTTATTCAAGTGCACTCGCTTGCCTTCGCCAGGCACTGCCACAAGGATCCGTGCGGCGAACAAGACACTATCAATGTCATGCAATTCAGGCGTCTTCGTGAATCGGACCACTCGGTTCATCACCGCAGTGGCGACACGGTAATCGAACCACAGAGCAAACTCCCGTTCCCAATTCGGTCGAAAATATTCAGCAAGCAGCCCTCGAAGGTTGTCATGATCCGTGTGCAGAGCTGACAGAGTCAAGTCGTTGAGGAATCGACTCATTTGTTGACGTTGCTCAGGCGATCGCATCATCATCGAACTAAAATACGCGCGCAATCGCAACGACCGCAGCTGCTGCGATGCATCCTCGATTATTTGTCGTTCAAGCCAGTTCAAATCGAGTGCAATCCCGCGTTCGATAGCGAGACGCAGCAGTGCCGATTGCGTACGCGGAGCTTGCTCGAGTTGGATTTCGTCTACCGGAGAGTCGATAAGTGAGCGATCTGCTGAATGGAGCGAGATTTCGATTGCTTTTGCACGCAGGTCATCGGGGAATTCTGTAACGCTGGAAATGTCCAACAACACGTTTGCACCATCGCAGACCGGCTGGCCGGCCAGCGTTTGGATGCCGTGCTTCACAACCGGATGATTTGCAGGAAACGCAGCCAATTGACGCAGCACCCCGTCACGCTGGATCGGACTGAGAGTGTCACAGAACGGGGCCTCACTATGATGCTTCGTCGTACTTCCATTACCCTCGTGCGACGAAGATTGAGTGACTGCCGGTGTTGCAGAATCCAGGTTGCCGCAGGCGTCATGGGGTACGTATCGGCGAATGAGCTGTAAGACAAATTCGTCTAGATTGTGATTGGACGTTGACTTCCAAATCAAAAACGCAGGATCCAACTCAGCCAATGTTTCGACGTACACCCGCGTCGCATTCGGATTGCAACTCTCTTCGGTTGAATGCCAAAGTTTGTTGCGGATCAACTCAATCATGTTCGACCAATCCGACATCGAGTCATTTGGATTGGCACGTTGTTGAGCATGGCGGGACACCACCGCCAGCTTTGCCAATCGCAGCAGGATCTGGTGAAACGCATCGCCATTGCGCAACCAATGTTTTGTTCGTTCTAGACAGACATTGCGAAAGGGTTCACTTAGAACGGCTGCATGGTTCAATATCGGTGATCGATTCTGTGATTGAATCGCTTGATCAAATAAGGCGTTCTGTAACGAAACGTCATCCAGCTCAGCAACACGCAGCGCCGCAAAATAACTCTGAAACGCTTGGTCTGAGAATTGGTATTCATCGATCATGGCGTTGCCTCGATTTAGCAGCCGGCTCGCAAATAACGCCGACTCCGAGACACCAACAGTCGCAGTAGCCTGTTGCAACTCGATTTCGTGAAACAAGGCATGCTCACGCTGATGTTCAAATACTTGTTTGTGTGAAAACAGGCTCAGAGCTTGTAAATGCTGCAGTTTGATCTCGTTGTTGTGGTCACCCGAGAACTGAGGGTGTTTTCGCATCCAGGCAACAAGCTGTGCGATCACATCGGTTGCCGACGGAACGGCTTTGCCAGATACGGCATCCGCAAAAACGTGAACGATTTGTCCGAGAAACAGAGGCGTTTTGGCAAGTGTCCGCAGCTCGGCCGATGATCGAATTCCAGCAACGATTTGTTTTGCATCTGGCACGCTTTGATTCGTTTGGGAGAGTCGGCTGGCAACGATGTTTTTTGTCAGTTGAACCATCGAGCGATTTGACAGTTTGCCGATGCGGTAGAAATCGACGTCCTCTCGATCACGCAACGACTGCGGCAATCCCGCCGGCCGCGACGTGATCAGCGTGACAAAGACATCAGATTCACGTTCCAATTGCTCGCGTAGATTCGCACGTTGTGCTACGGGGACTTCGTCCCATCCGTCACACATTAAAAGCACTCGGTTCTGGTC
>CAXBHV010000266.1:0-7452 GCA_963974855.1 uncultured Rhodopirellula sp.
CGATGGGGACGTGCTATCGGGAATGTTAGCGGGTGAGTCAGCCAACTCGCTGCGCATCATCGACACGCAGGGCAAAGAAAAACTGGTGCTTCGCGAAGACATCGAGCAACTGACATCGTCTGCCAAGTCACTGATGCCCGAGGGTTTTGAGAGCTCGATCAGTAAAACTGAAATGGCTGATCTGCTATCGTTTCTTGCCAAACGTGGCAAGCACGCGCCGTTGAATATCTCCGGTGTTGCGACCGTCAACAGCGGCAAGGGGCTTCCCGGATTCCGCGGCCGGCCCGGGGACAAGTTCGTACTGGATTCGTACGGGCGTGTGGAGGTGGAAGGAGTTCCATTCGAGCTGGTCGATCCTCAGGGAGATCGGATTGCCAACATCATAGGTTTGCAAAGTAAATCGTCACGTTTTCCGAGCACGTTGCCTGAATCGGTCAGCATCGACTGTGCTGGAAATGTGGAAACGATTCACATGCTGGGAGGCGTCGCCTGGGCTGCCTACCCACGCTTCAAGGACGAAACGACCAGCATGATTGTTCGTCGTCACTACGCCGACGGTTCGACAAGTGACTTCGAATTGGTCAACGGCAAACACATCGTGACTTATCAGGCAGGCGAAGATGTGCCGGAATCCAAATTGGCGATTGAGGCCAACGGCAAGCAGATTCGCTACTTGAAGATTCCTGCCGACGCTGAGAAGGAGCTCACGAACATTGAATTCGTGAAAGGCGGTGACTTTTCACTTCCGCTCGTGTTCGCCGTCACAGTTGAGTTTGCAGGCGAGAGCCAAGCTGCAACGGAGAGTAGTCAAGGTGACCAATAGACTAGCGAGCTGACTAAGCGGAAATGCGAATGATCGGTATTTTCAGGCTCAAGTGAGGCTTAATTCACCAAACGACAACGCCACCTGATCTAAACGGCTCCCCAATGACCTCCCATCTCCATCTTTTCAAAGTTGATGACAGTCCCATGAGAACACTTCTGATTCTGATCCTGCTCGGCACGTTTCAGATTGCCAGCGTCGTTGTGCATGCACAGGAGCAAAACCCGGAACAACCCCGCCAGGGACGACGCGGTGGCGGTTTCGGCGGCCCGATTGAACTCGGTCCAGACGACAAGCAAACTTACCCCGATCCCGCGGATAGCATCGTCGAAAAACGTGAAGACATTCCGCACGGCAAGTTGGAGATGATCGACTACGAGTCGAAGACGGTCGGCACGACTCGTAAGATGAACGTCTACACGCCACCGGGATACTCGTCCGAGAAAAAGTATCCCGTTCTGTATTTGTTGCACGGCATCGGTGGTGACGAAACTGAATGGCAGCGTTTTGCGAGACCTGACGTGTTGTTCGACAATCTGATCGCGGATGGAAAAGCCGTCCCAATGATCGTCGTCATGCCCAATGGTCGCGCGCAAAAGAACGATAGCGCCGAAGGCAACGTGATGGCGAGTGCTCCAGCCTTCGCAGTTTTTGAGAAAGACTTGCTCGACGACGTCATCCCTGCCATCGAGTCTCGCTATTCCGTTCAAGCCGATCGAGAAAATCGAGCCCTCGCCGGCTTGTCGATGGGCGGTGGGCAATCGCTAAATTTCGGTCTGACCAACCTTGATACTTTTGCTTGGGTGGGCGGGTTTTCGTCCGCGCCCAACACGAAATCTCCCGAGGAATTGGTACGCAATCCGGAAAAGACCAAAGAGCAACTCGAACTGTTATGGCTGTCCTGTGGCAACAAGGACGGACTGATCGGAATCAGTCAACGTCTGCAGCGCTACCTCAAAGAGAATGACGTGCCGCACATTTGGAACGTTGACTCACACGGACACGACCCGACGCACTGGCGCAACAACCTGTACCACTTTGCTCAACTGCTTTTCCAGGACACAACCGCTAACAAAGGGAAAGCGACCGATGCAGTTGGCACGACGAACGAGACGCCGGCCGCTGCGGACAACAAGCAATCCAGCACAACACCCGAAGGCATCAAAGACGACTTCAAACCTGCCTCGACAAACCAGCCGGGCAAGGAATACCCGCAAGTCAACTCGCAAGGTCGCATCAAATTTCGCATCGTCGCCCCGGAAGCAAAGAGCGTTGCCACAACCTTTCGCGAAAGCACAGATTTCGTCAAAGGCGAAGACGGTGCGTGGATCGGATATTCACGCCCACTCGATGAAGGATTCCACTACTACGAGTTGATCATCGATGGCGCGAACGTGCCTGATCCGAACAGCACGTACTACTTCGGCGCAATGCGTTGGGGAAGCGGCATTGAAATCCCCGCTCATGATCGCGAGTTTTACGCACTGAAGAATGTGCCGCACGGCCAGGTTCGCGAAATTTTCTTCCATTCGGAAAGTACTGACACCGAGCGACGCGCATTCGTTTACACTCCGCCGGGCTATGGCAGCGATCAAGAAACACGCTACCCGGTGTTGTATCTGCAACACGGTTGGGGTGAAAACGAGTACGGCTGGAGTGTTCAAGGACACGCTGGTTTGATCATGGACAATTTGATCGCCGACGGAAAAGCCAATCCGTTGGTTATCGTGATGACCTACGGCATGACGAATGAAGCTCGCATGGGCGGCATGCGAAACTTTGACATCAAAGACTTCGAGACGGTTCTGGTCGACGAGTTGGTTCCCTACGTTGACAAGCATTTCCGCACGTTGACCGATCAACCCAATCGTGCAATGGCTGGCCTATCGATGGGTAGCATGGAAACCAAATCGATCACGCTCCGCAATTTGGACAAGTTTTCGCACATCGGGCTTTTCAGTGGCGCGACGATTTCCAAAGACGACGTTGAGAACACTCAGGGATTCAAGGACAAGGTGAAACTGGTTTTTGTTAGCTACGGCAGCAAGGAAATTGATGGTAGTCGGACACGTCGGGGCGGCGATCCAGGAGACACCGTCAAGCAGTTGAAAGAGCTTGGCGTCAACGCCCACTACTACCTGTCGCCAGAAACAGCTCACGAGTGGCAATCATGGCGTCGCAGTCTGAAAGAGTTCGCGCCCATTCTTTTCCAACCTGAAGACAAACTTTCGGGATCCTGGAATGTCGACTTCGATACTCAGATCGGCGTCCAGAAGTACGTCATGACTATCGACAAGAAAAACCGTCATGTTGTGGCAAAAGCCAGAGCTGAATTAGCTGACCGCTCTCGCGTTGTTGAATTCGCCGATGTTGAATTTCAAGACGATTCGATTTCATTCGTCGAAAGCCTCAACTTTGGCGGCAATGAAATTCGCATTGAATACACCGGTAAAATCGCTGGTGATTCGATCGTGTTTCAACGCAAGGTAGGCGACTTTGCAAGCGAAGACGCCACCGCCAAACGCTCGAATTCTGTCGACGTTTTGATGTCTGAGGACGCGAAGTCAACGCTGAGCAGCGGTCCCAGCGCCGACCGCCAGCAAGTAGTGGCAATGGATGATTCGGTCGATCTAAACTTTCACATCTATCTCTGCTTCGGCCAATCCAACATGGATAGCGGTGGCCGGATGAATGACGCCGATCGAGATATTCCCGATCGGCTATTGGTGATGGCCGATTTCGATAACGCGGATCGAGGCTGGCAGAAAGACCAGTGGTATCAAGCTGTTCCACCACTCGCTGCTCGCGGCCGAGGCATTTGCATGGTCGATTCTTTCGGCAAGAACATGGTCAAATCACTTCCCGACGACGTCCGCGTAGGCATCGTCAAAGTTTGTGTGCCAGGGTGCAAGATTGAGCTGTTCCAAAAAGATTCATTCCAGTCCTACATCGAAGGCGAGGCGGATTGGATGAAGAGCATCGTTCGCGGCTACGGCGACAACCCGTACAAGTATCTTGTCGATATGGCGGTGGAAGCTCAGAAGCATGGAGTGATCAAAGGCATTCTTCTTCACCAAGGCGAATCCAATACGGGCGACAAGCAATGGCCCAACAAGGTCAAGTCGGTCTATGACAACCTAATGCAAGACCTGAACCTGAACCCGCAGGATGTCCCATTGCTCGCCGGTGAGATGGTTCACGCTGATCAAGGCGGACGTTGCGCTGGTCACAACGAGATCCTGGAACAACTACCACAAGTCATCTCGACCGCTCACGTGATTTCGTCCGCCGGTTGCACCACGAGGATCTCGCGAATTCGGAAAGCGTTATGCCGAGAAGATGTTTTCGTTGATGCAATTGCAAACGTCGAAGTCTGACGAAGGCATAGGCGGAACTTGGCACACTCGATTTGAGACACCGTTTGACATTCAGACTTACCATCTGCACTTCTCGATTAGCAATGACGGTGGTGCCTCAGCCAAAGCGGAAGTGGAAACCGAGGATGAGAAGCGCGACGTCCAATTTACTGATGTGAAGATGGATGACGGGACGATCTCGTTCGCTGAAGTCCGGCAGTTGGGCGAGCGGGAGATGCGGATCGACTACACCGGTAAGCGAGATGGGCAGAACCTTGCGTTGAACCGTTCTTTTGGCAGCCGAGGCGATCAAGAAGCGATTGCAACACGCGAGCTTCCCAAGCCAATGCCTAAGTCTGATCCAGCGCCGGTCGTAGACGTCAAGATCGACCAAGTGATCAAGGAGGCTTTCAAAGATTCGTTTCTTGTCGGCATGGCTGGCGATTTGCCGACGCGATATTCAGCGGAAGAACTTCAACTCGCGGTGGAGCACTTTTGCGCCGTCACTCCCGAAAACTGCATGAAGCCCGAGCGGATCCATCCTGGCGACGACCGGTGGCTGTTCGAGCAGACTGACGCCCTGGTTCAGTGGGCTGAGCAGAACAACATGACTGCACACGGTCACACACTCGTTTGGCATCAGCAAACTCCCGATTGGTTTTTTCAAGGCGGCAACAAGGAGGTCATCAAACAGCGGATGAAGGACCACATCGAAACGCTTGTCGGTCGTTACAAAGGAAAACTACAGAGTTGGGACGTCGTCAACGAAGCGATCAATGATGGTGGCGATGCCCAGACCGCGACGACTGAGAATTTACGCGATTCAAAGTGGATGCAAACGCTCGGCCCGGAATTTCTGACGCTCGCTTTTCAGTTCGCGCACGCGACGGATCCCGAAGCGGTTCTGTATTACAACGACTACAACATCGAGTCGGGGCCAAAACACGAAAGCTCGATGGCACTGCTGAAACGATTGCTTGCTGATGGAACACCTGTTCATGCGGTTGGCATCCAGGGTCACTGGCGCAGCGGCGGTGTCCCGTTCGAAGACATCGAAAAATCCATCACCGACTACGCTTCGCTGGGCTTGAAGGTCAGCATCACCGAACTGGACGTAACGATTCGAGGCGCATCCGGCGGGCAATTCGGGAGTGGTTTCGGCGGACGTCGTTCTCGCGGAAGCACGCCGCCTTCGGTTGAAGACCTCAACGCACAAGCCGAAGACTATGCGAAACTCTTTAAGATATTTAAGAAACACGAGAAAGTGATCGAGCGAGTGACGTTTTGGGGACTGAACGATCGTCGCACGTGGCGTTGGGGTCAGCATCCTTTGTTGTTCGACGCTAGCAACAATCCCAAACCAGCCTACGCCGCGATCATCAATGATTCGGAAGAAGGCGAATTGGAAGCATCCGAGGCCGAGGAGAAAGCAGACTCGGCAAAGCAAATCAAGATTGAAGGCGGTGGACTGGGGGCATACCCAGCGATCGCCACCGAGTCACGAGCGCTGGCGGGAATGACCATCTATCGTCCACAAAACTTAGGGAAATTTGAAAGCGAAACGAAGCTTCCGATCTTGTTGTGGGGAAACGGAGCCTGCGCCAACACAACCGAAGAGCACAAGAACTTTCTCAGCGAGATTGCCTCGCACGGATATATCATTCTCGGGATCGGGTTGCTCGACCAAATTGAATCGCGTGACGAAACTTCGCGTCAAAGAACTCGATCCAATCAGTTGCTTGCCGGCTTGGATTGGATCATCACTGAGAACGCTCGCCCTGAGAGCCGCTATTTTGGCAAGGTTGATACCGCAAAAGTCGCCGCAATGGGAATGTCTTGCGGCGGATTGCAAGCCATCGAAATCTCAAGCGACCCCAGGATCACCACATCAGTTGTTTGCAACAGCGGTGTTTTGCCAAGTCCTTCACCCATGCAAGCGATGCCGGCTTTGAAAAAAGACGATCTAAAGAAACTTCACGGACCGGTGCTGTACATTATGGGCGGGCCTTCCGACATCGCCTACAAAAACGCGATGGACGACTATTCACGAATCGATCACATACCGATCGCCATGACAAACCTCGACGTCGGCCATGGCGGAACGTACAGGCAACCGCATGGCGGCGAATTCACCAGAGTCGCACTCGCGTGGCTCAATTGGCAACTCAAAGACAGCAAAGAATCCGCCAAAATGTTCCTCGGCGAAGACAGCGAACTTAAACGGGACGACAAGTGGACGATCGAAACAATGCGTTTGGATCGTTAGCTGCCACAGCCCACTTAATTTGATTGTCGTCGCACCCGCGTCCGACCAACTTGGCGAGTTGGTGCTGCAAGCATCGTTTGTGCCTGATGTTTTGAGCGATTTCCCATTTGGAGGGTGGGAGATCAAAGGGTAGCATGGCTGGGGGACTCGAATCGTTCCAGAACCAAAGAAGATACGAGAGGATTCCGACAATTGGAAAACGTTCCCCACGGTCTCCGATGGTATTGAGGTCGTGGCTGTGGTGGTGGAAATCGCGATCACAAGAAGTCTAGAACAACCGGACGGCGGTCACTTGACGTGGCAGTGGCGGCGAGCTTCGGCTGACGAGCAACCACCCTTCGTAAAGTGGCTTGTCCAGTCGACGGAATCGTACGGCCGCTTATGAAGGTGTCTGAGTAAAGTAGCCAGATCGGTCACGGGCGAAACTACCAACGCCAAGAACCGCAAAGCCGCGACATTCGGCACTCTTTCCGAACTGGCGTGGCTGCCTGAGTTCGCAGATTGAAAATAGAACACTCAGAGCTGTTCGAACCCTAGATACTCGGTTTCGAAGACTGATTGGTTGCGTCTGATCCAAACTTCCTCTAAAGATTGAATTCGTTATGGTTGAGGACACCACTAACCTGAATTCAACTTTCAAAGTGAATTCCGTAAAGTGTTGTGAGCAAGCGGTTTGCGGCAACGACTTCCGATACGCTTTTCCCGATAGGGTCGCGGAACACTGTTGCGAGTTCATTAGTGCCAGATTTCAACGTCGAATGCGCAAAACTCAATCTCGTCGTTTGCGACGTTATTGCACAAAAAACACCCGGCTCAGTCGCAGGCTGAACTAGGTGGCAGTGAGTGAGACTAAGCCGCGATTGGATGGCTAACCGACCGAAGCGATATCAGAAAACGTCTCGAAGTCCATCCAGTTTCATCGACCGGACTATCTCCGGTGTCGGCCACCGGAGCAGTGAAGCGGACCTTCCAAAACCGCTTCGATCGACTTGGCTTACTGAACACCG
>CAXBHV010000267.1:0-7443 GCA_963974855.1 uncultured Rhodopirellula sp.
ACTGAAAGACTCCTGCCTGACTGCTTAGAATGCCCCGCTGGGACGACCGAGACGTGCTGACGAAGCTGGCCAGATCTATCATAGTGACTGTCCAAAGTTAGGGGCTATTCGTGCTCTGTCAGCGACGCTAGAGCGAGTTCGTTCAGAAAACTTTCGTTCGACAGGAGCTCATCGGCAATTTTGGTTGATGTCTGCGAGACAGGATTTTCCAACAACGTGGCATCGCTAGGCGACCAGGTCGGACGCAAGGAGGCGTCGTTGTGAATCGACGAACTGGCGATTGGCATTCGATATTCGTCATCGTAATTGGTTCTGGGTTGATCGAATCTCGCTGACTCTGCCAAACCGAATGGAATTGTCTTGACAACATCGGTCGCCTCTGGTTCGCTATCTTCCGTGCCGACAAGCAGACTTTGAAACGGCAGTTCGTTGATAACTTTCAACGCGTCTGCCGCTGTAATGATGCCGTTGCCGTCGCTATCGAAATAAATGCCCGGCCAAAATCCTATACTCAGCGGGTCGCTCAACTTGCCTTGGAGATCAGAGTATCGGCGTTGATTCAGTTCATTGATTACGTCCAGTGCATCCGACGCCGTAATGACACCATCGTTATTTACGTCTCCTGATTTCAGGAAATTCTGAAAAGGTCGCGGGGTTTCTACACGAATCAACTCGACGCCATCTTGCTTTTGCGCCTGCAACGTGAACTTGCCGTCAACCTCAAGCGATTCAATCATCCTCCATTGGTTTACCTGTTTGACTTCGATGACGTCGGCAGCACCGATCGTAACACTGACAGTATTTTGACTCGCAGACATTCGCTGGATCGCCGCAACATCCAAGATGACTCGATTGACATTGTCGCCAGAGAGCGAAATGTGAGGGATATCGGTTACTTCGAGCAGTGGATCGGTCAAGTCGAGAGTGCCACCACCTAAAATGGAGAGCGTGTTATTACCTCCGCTACCTGCGATCACCAACCCGCCACTGGGTAGAGTAAACCCGCTACCAAAATCGATCGTGATATTGTCATCGGTTGCAGTGCCATTGACGCTCAGTGATGCAACGAGACTCGACAATGCGCGAAACAATTCGATGTCTCCACTGCGAACGACGCTGTCGGACTCATCCCGTAACACAACGACGGAACCGTTGATGATATTAATAGTGACGCTGGACCCACTATCGCCGTCCGCAATCGATTCCATGTAATCTTCGACCTCGCCATCGGCAGCAGCCCCTGTCACTTCGAGTCCGCCAGTACTGCTGAGCCGGAATCGAGCGAAGGTAGTCCCCGCCTTGGCACCCTGGGGAACGGAGTAGCCGAGAATGTTGTCGCCAGCGATCACGGGAACGCTAGTGAAGATTTGCTCACCGCTGTCGCTCCAATCGCCGTCAGCATTAAAGTCGATCCAGCCATCAAGTTTTGCATCCTGCGATGCCGTGACAAGGAAACTCGCCTGTGTCGACACAGTTGTGCTTGTCACCGGGCTGGCAACGACAAACACACCATCCTCATCAATACCATCATCGCTAGCAGTCTCGCTGTTGACTCCGTCCACCTCGAAGTCCACGGTCTCGCCAAGGAAAAGTAAACTTTCGGCATGCCGAGCACCGTCCTGCACAACGGAGACCGGATAATTCACCGGAGCATCTCCGTAATCCAACAATACATCATCATTTTGGATCGTGCCATTCGCCGTAGCTGTCGCAATCGTTCCAGTACCGCTGGGCGAATGGAGTGTGACAATAAAATCTTCGTCCGATTCCACGATCCCGTCATCACTGGCAATCACCGTGATTGTCTTACTGATCTCTCCAGCGGCAAAGCTGATCGTGCCGGACGGAAAAGTGCCGCCGAAATCGTCGGCTGTCGCTCCATCGACCGCGCTGCCTGTGACCTCGTAATCCACCGAGCTCGCGACACTTGTCAAACCACTGCGAGTAACACTGAATGCGAACGGCATGGTTGCAGAATCACCTTCAGCATTCACGCCCGAGGTGGCCTCTATCGCGTAGCTAAGATCATCATTCTGGATTGTTCCAATGGCCGTCGCGATCGTGATTGTGCCAATACCACTGGGCGAATTGAGCGTGACAATGAAGTCTTCGTCCACCTCCACGTCGACGTCGTCACTGACATTCACCGTGATTGTCTTGATGATCTCATCAGCGGCAAAGCTGATCGTGCCGGACGGGAATGTACCGCCGAAATCGTCGGCTGTCGCTCCATCGACCGGGCTGCCGGTGACCACGAAATCTACTGTGCCGGTGACATTGGTCAGACCACTGCGAGTGACAGTGAACGTGAACGGCGTGGTTGCAGAATCGCTTTCAGCTTGTACGCTCGCTGTAGCTGCAATTTCATAGCTGAGGTCATCATTTTGGATCGTACCGTTGGCGGTGGCCGTCGCAATCGTTCCGGTTCCACTGGGCGAGTCCAGTGTGACGATAAAATCTTCGTCTAACTCGCCAAGCGTATCGCCATGGACATTCACAATGATTGTCTTGCTGACCTCACCCGCGGCGAAGCTGATCGTGCCCGAAGGGAACGTGCCGCCAAAATCGTCGGCGGTCGCTCCATTCACCCCGCTGCCAGTCACCACGTAGTCCACCGTGCTAACGCCGCTGGTCAAACCGCTGCGTGTGATAGTAAACGTGAACGGCTTGGTTCCCGAATTGCCTTCGGTGATCACGCTTGATGTG
This sequence comes from uncultured Rhodopirellula sp., assembly GCA_963974855.1. Taxonomy (GTDB): domain Bacteria; phylum Planctomycetota; class Planctomycetia; order Pirellulales; family Pirellulaceae; genus Novipirellula. The sequence continues at coordinate 2,707 of CAXBHV010000267.1, forward strand.
GCAGCGATCGCATAACTGAGATCATCATTTTGGATCGTACCGTTGGCCGTGACCGGAGTCATTGGGCCGGAACCACTGGCCGAAAGGAGAGTGACGATGAAACCTTCGTCGGATTCCACTTCCAGATCACCGTTAACGTTCACAGTGATCACTTTGCTGGTTTCACCCACAGCGAAGCTGATCGTGCCCGCGGGGAAAACGCCGCCGAAATCGTCGGCCGTTGCTCCATTGATCGCGCTGCCGGCAACCACGTAGCCCACCGTGCTAATGACGCTCGTCAGACCGCTGCGAGTAACGGTAAAGGTGAACTGCGTATTTCCAGTGTTGCCTTCTAGTTTTTCCGCCGAAGTGGCTGCAATCGACAAATCGATGTCGTCGTTTTGAATGGTGCCGGTGGCGGTTGGCGTCTTGATCATGCCAGGGTCGCTAGGCGTGTTGAGGGTAACGATGAAATCTTCATCGTTTTCTACCGTCGTATCGCCGAGTACGTTAATCGTAATCAATTGACTGATCTCGCCCGGGGCGAATGCGACTGTGCCGGACGGTAACACGGCATCCATGAAATCGTCTGCGGTAGCACCATTGATCGCACTACCGGTGACGTTGTAATTCACTGTCGCGCTGCTAGTCGTTAGGCCTGTGCGGGTTACTGTAAACGAAAAGGGTGTGGTGCCACTATTATTCTCGGGCAAATTCGCTGAAGTGGCTTGAATACTAAACTCATTGGTAAACAATCCCACATCCCATGATGGGTCGAACGCACCAATCCACTGCAGCACGGCGGTGCGTCCATTAGAGTCCACGTCACTATCGGCAAAGTCATGGCCAACATCGGGAATCGTAAAACCGAAGTTCGCCGGTTTCACGACTTCAACGTAGTAATGGTGAGTTGGTACAAGCCCAGCAAACGCATAGTGCCCCTTACTATTCGTGATCTGATTGGCGCCAAATTGAACATCATCGCCGCCACCGATGGCCGCATCATTTCCCGCATCGAATAATCGAACGATGACCCCCGATATGGCAGGTTCGGCGAAGTCGTAGACGCCATCAACGTTCAGCTCCCTCCAGACCGTACCGCTCAGTGTATTTAACGCCACCGGATTGGTGACGTTGATGTCGGGCCTCGAGCCGACGACTGGATCCGCCGTGTCCTGGATGCGAGATTCAATGGTGGGAATGTCCGTTGTTCCCCAGAAATTGCCGGTCAAGTCAATCGTTTTGGATGTGTCGCCCGTACCAATCACGGTTGACGTCCCCAGTCCGAGAAACGTGTTGTCTCGAAGTAACGCCGTGGAATTGGAATCAATCCTGATCGTGGCTCCATCGACGATCTTGTTTTCGCGGAAGAATCCAGCCGAGGTTGACGTGAAATTCACCCCTGCCGCTAAATAGATTGCCACCGCGTTAAGCGTGCCGTTGACGACGATTGTATTTTGGTCGCGGTCGCGAAGGATGGAGTTCCCCGCTTCGATCGTCAGCGTCGAATTGATCGTGATGTCATCGTTCACATCATTGAAGCTGAAATCTAATATGCGATAACCTTCCACGTTGTCCAGTTTTTTCCACGTTTGCGGCGATGAGATCGTGCCGCTCAGTAGCCCAATATACGTCCCAGAGGTGGTGAACGTGTTCCCATCCAGCTTTGCCGTCAGTGCGGGATCAATCCACACTGGGATCGAGTTTTGGTCCGCCCCTCCATGGAACGTGTTGTCCGCCAGTGTGACACTCGAACCGTTGTTGACAACGAGTCGCGAGCTGCCGAGAAAATCGCTATTCTGGATCGTCGCAGTGCCCGAGAGACTTAGTATCCCTAAGCCCGTATCGACTTGCTGGAAATTGACTGTCGAGCCCGAAGCCGCTGTAACATCAAGCCCGATGCCGACTGGCTGGCCTGCGGTTCCCGCCGCGATAATCCCCCCGTTAACGATGATCGAATTTTGATCGCGATCACGAATGATGGAGTTCCCCGCTTCGATCGTCAGCGTCGAATTGACAGTGACGTCGTCGTTAATGTTATTGAAGCTGAAATCCAATAAACGGTAGCCGTCCACGTTCGCCAATTTTTTCCACGTCAGCGGCGTTGAGATCGCGCCGCTCAGTATCCCAATGTATGTCCCGGCGGTGGTGAACGTGTTCCCATCCAGCTTCCCTGTCAGTGCCGGATCGATCCACACTGGGATCGAGTTTTGGTCCGCACCTCCATGGAACGTATTGTCCGCTAACGTGACATTCGAACCGTTGTTGACAACGAGTCGCGAGCTACCAAGAAAATCGGTGTTCTGAATCGTCGCGGCCCCCGAAAGGCTCAATATTCCCACTCCTGTATCGACTTGTTGGAAATTGACCGTCGAGCCCGCAGCAGCGGTAACATTCAGCCCAATACCAACTGGCTGAGCCAGAGTCCCCATCGCGCTGAGTGTCCCGTTGACGATGATCGAGTTTTGATCGCGATCACGAATGATTGAGTTCCCCGCTTCAATCGTCAGCGACGAATTGACAGTGACGTCGTCGTTAATGTCATTGAAGCTGAAATCCAATAAACGGTAGCCGTCCACGTTGGCCAATTTTTTCCACGTATGCGGCAACGAGATCGTGCCATTCAATATCCCGACGTACGTCCCTGCGGTGGTGAACGTGTTCCCATCCAACTTCGCCGTCAGCGCTGGGTCCATCCACACTGGGATCGAGTTTTGGTCCGCACCTCCATGGAATGTGTTGTCCGCCAGCGTGACACTCGAACCGCTATTGACGACGAGTCGCGAGCTGCCAAGAAAATCGGTATTCTGGACCGTCGCGGCACCCGAAAGACTCAATATCCCCACCCCCGAATCGACTTGCTGGAAATTGACCATCGAGCCCGCAGCAGCAGTAACATTCAGCTCGATGCCGACCGGTTGGGCCACGGTTCCCTCTGCGTTGAGAGTCCCGTTGACAATAATCGAGTTTTGATCGCGATCACGAATGATTGAGTTCCCCGCTTCAATCGTTAGCGTCGAGTTGACAGTAACATCGTCGTTAATGTCATTGAAGCTGAAATCCAACAAACGGTAGCCATCAACGTTGGGCAGTTTTTTCCACGTTTGTGGCAATGCGATCGTACCGCTCAATATCCCAATGTACGTCCCAGCGGTTGTGAACGTGTTGCCATCCAACCTCGCCGTCAATGCCGGGTCGATCCAGATCGGGGTCGAAGCCTGATCCGCACCTCCATGAAACGTGTTATCTGTCAACGTGACATTCGAACCGGAATTAATACGCAGTTGGCCAGAAACAAAGTCGTTCTTCGTGATGGCCGCCACACCGGATGAAGAGACATCCACGTTGGTTGCAAAATGGATTCCGCCGGCGGTCGCGGATACGGAACTGAGAGTTCCCGATTGGGAACTGGTTCCGACGTTGAGCGTAATGCTGCTGTTTTTCGCTTGAACCTGGACTCCGTCTTGGATCGTCAGCGAAGCTCCGTTCAGGACCGAGATGTTGTTCTGCAAGATGTAGGGACTTTCGGCAGCTGTCCACGTGGTATTCGCGGAGATATCCGCTGTGACCAAAGTCGCTAAAAGGTTTCGGGCTTCCAATGCCTCGAAGCGACAAGCTGCCCAACGCTTGTTTCGTCGTCCAACGCGGTCGGACTTCTTACAGCCAACGCTTTTTTGATTCTTTAGGAACTTCCGGTTAAACATCAGATTGCCTTCGTCACGTCAGGATGCAAATCAATGAATTTGAGACAGCATGGTTAAAACCGGAACTGCTCGACTTAACGGCATGGAGATCCCGTTGGAGGCATCCGCGTTATGAATCTGGGATGCAATGATCAAGGGAATGCTCAAGCAAATGGGATCGATGAATCGTCAGATTGAATCGTGTCTTTTAATTCAATTCAGGTATCACGGGAAAGTTTGGGGGGTGATCGGCAGGTCTTGCCATTAACGAATGGCAACAGGGGGGCGAGGATCTAGCTCCAATATTGTAAATCCGCTGCCAACGGGTGTCTACAACACCCCTCACGACAATATCCCCCGCTTTTTGGCGGTGTTTTTACTGTTGAACCATGCCAGAGCAGCAAGTATTTTCAGCGTAAAATGGCTGATTTAGGCCTTTAGTGCACCGGAGATGTGCGAGATACTGGCGGGCATTAACGATGCCGGAACTGATTTGTTACAGTGCTTCGATTTGGATCAACGCATTGCACGACCAGGGAAAATGACCGCAAAACGCTCTGGCCCTACCTCTTGCATACACTACGGAATCATACTGATTGGCAAGCGGATACCGCGAATAATGGATTACCCTTGTCTCAACTTAGCTTCACGTCATGGCGATTTTCTTGCTCTGCTTTGGCGTGGCCCGTAAATTGAAACTAATTCGGCGTTGTTATCAGCAAATGCATGTTCGATACTTCATACTGAGCCAGTAATCCATTCGCCCAAGGTCTCACGCAGAGAAAAATCTTGAATTCTCATATCCTGCTTGTCGAAGACGATGAACCTCTCGCGGAAATGGTGCGAGATTTTTTGATCGAGCAGGATTTTGATGTGACCATCGAAGCAGATGGGCAAGCCGCAATCAACCGTATCGAACGTGAATCGTATGACGCTGTCGTGCTTGACATTGGTTTGCCAGGAACCGATGGTTTCAATGTCTGTCGATCGGTGCGGCCAACGTACGCGGGACCGATCATTGTGTTGACGGCACGCGGAGAGGAAATTGACGAGGTGATCGCACTGGAAGTGGGTG
>CAXBHV010000268.1:0-7442 GCA_963974855.1 uncultured Rhodopirellula sp.
GCCGCGAACGACGACGGGAAAAATCGCTTGGTCGCGATACATCTCACCGACTTGCGTGCCGTTGACCAGCGTGTTGACACTTTGCATCAACATGCCCGGCGTCAGACCGAATTCCGAAGCGGCGTCGACTCGCAAATCGATGGCAATTTGAGGCACTAAGACTTGCGGTTCAATCTTCAGCGTCGTGACTCCCGCGATTGGCTTGATCAGCGTTTCGATCTCCACCGCAGTGGAACGCAACTGATCCAGATCGGGGCCATAGACTCGCACGACGATCGAAGCGCTGGTGCCGGTGAGTACCTCCTTGATCCGTTCGGTCAAATACGTCAACAAGTCACGATACAGCCCCGGGTATCCGTCGACGATCGCTTGCACCTTGTTGACGGTGGTGTCGTAATCCTTGTCGTCATCAATGCTGATCCAAAGTTCAGTAAAGTTAGGTCCGACCACTTCATCAGCCACGGTGGCGCGGCCAATGTGAGATCCAAAATTACGAACTCCGTCAACGCCCATCAACTCTTCACTCGCTCGCAATGTAATCCGGTCCATTGCATCGATCCCGATACCTGGTTTTTCGACCCAGTGCATCAGGAAATCGGTCTCGCGAAATTTTGGCATCAATTGCTCACCCAACCCAGGGATAATCGAAACCAGTGCAAGGAGAATTAACGCGGCAACCGCGAGCGTCCCCCACTTCAAGCGAACGGTGATCCCTAATGCCTTGCGGTACAGCGATTTAAACAATCGAACCAGTGGACCGTCGACCGAACGCCGCTGAGCCGATTTGGGCAGCAAGATCAACGACATTGCGGGCGTGACGGTGAGTGCAACCAGTAACGACGCCAAAATCGCGAGGATATAGGCGGCTGCGAGCGGACGGAAAAACGCTCCCGCCAGCCCCGTTAAAAAGAAAACGGGCAGAAACGCCAAGACAACGATCACGGTTGCGTACACGACCGCGCTGCGGACTTCCATCGAAGCGTCGAAGACCACTTCGAAGGTCGAGCGAGGTTTTTCCAGCAACGCGTTCAGTCGCAGTCGACGCATGATGTTCTCGACGTCGATGATGGCATCGTCAACGACTTCGCCCAGCGCGATCACCAATCCAGCCAGCACCATCGTGTTGACGGTGCCGCCACGCCAATACAGCACCATCACGGCGGCTAGCAGCGACAACGGGATCGCCGTGGCACTGATGACCGCACAGCGCCAATCAAATAGAAACAACAACAGCACGATGACGACCAACACACACCCGATCAGCATCGAATGGCCGAGGTTGGCCAATGCTCGTTCAATAAACGTCGCCGGGCGAAAGATCGTTGTGTCATATTCCACTTCGCCCATCGCAGGCTTGAGCTCCGCCATCGCTTTTTCGACGTTCTTGGTCACGTCCAGCGTGTTGGCCCAGGGTTGCTTTTCGACGATCAACAACAATCCCGCCCGGCTGTTGATGATCGCGTTGCCGATCGGCGGAGCGTAGTCATAACTCACTTCGGCGACATCTTTGATCCGTAGCGGGGTCGTCGGCAAGGCCGCAGCGGGAGTCGGCGTGGGAAGGGTGGTTGCGGTGGCAACGGACGATGTCGCGGCACGAAATCCGATCACGATTTCACCGAGTTGCTCGGGCGTGTAGACGGCCGGAACATGACGCAGCGCCAATCGTTGGTTGGCGGTGTCGACGAAACCGCCGGCGCCCACCGCGGTGGCATCCCGGACCGTCTGTAACACGGCATCGAGAGTGATTCCGCTGGCCCGCAGCCGATCGGGTTCGACAATGACTTGCAATTGCGGTTCTTTCTCGCCCCACACTGCGATGTTGGCCACCCCGGCGATCGACATCAACCGCGGCCGAATCGTCCATCGCGTCAGCACGGTCATATCCATTTGCGACTGCGTATCGGACCACAACCCGATCTTTAAACAGCGGCTAAGCGACGAGAGTGGCGGCAAAATGACTGGCGGCTTGGCCACCATCGGCAGTTGCTGTGAAACCAGAGCGAGTCGCTCCTGCACCAATTGGCGGGCAATCAACAGGTCGGTCCCCGGCTCGAAGATCAGCCGGACGCTCGATAGACCAAGTACTGATTTGGAGCGGACCGTTTGCACAAACGGGATGCCGTTAACCGAATTTTCGATCGGGACGGTGATCAGACTTTCGACATCCTCGGTGGCAATGCCGGGAGCTTCGGTTTGAATTTCGACCAATGGAGGTGCGATCTCGGGAAACACGTCCAGCGGCACCGAGTCAGATGTGCGGACGCCGACGACAATCAGTGCGATCGCCAACACAATGATTAGTAAACGGAATTGCAGCGAGGTTCGAATTAGCCAATTCATACAGCCGCCCCCTTTACCGAGCAAAGCAGGGCGACGGCGTGTTGTTGCACCCTCCGCTGAGGATTCAATGCGTTGGCCGATTTTGGTTGCGGTTGCGGTTGCGAGCCAGTGTTGCGTCGTTGGATGCTCATTTGCCCGCTCCGAATTCGGTACCGAACAATTCCGCAGCTCCATCGACCACGACGGGCGTACCGACCGCAGGCCCTTTGGCCAATACTGCTTCATCCGCTGCAACAAACTGGACCGCCACGCGATGACGTGTGTATTGCCGTGGGCCCGTTTCTACATAAACCCAGGCATTTCCGTAGATGTCATAGATGAGTGCAGCTGCCGGGACGATCCGCGATGTTTGGGTTTTCGACATCGCCAACTCGACACCAATGCGTTGTCCGGGACGCAGTCCGATTTGTCGGTTATCGACTTCGTAATACACGTCGGCCGAGGACGAAAGGGCGTCGGCCGTGGGCGGAGCCGCAATCGGTTTGGCAACGATCGGTTCACTTAGAGGGTCACCGGACAATGACACTAGCTGAGCGTCTTGTTCCGATTGGATGTCGCGAAGTAGATCGACGTAAACCGAGACACGAATCCAAATCGTATCGAGGTTCACGATCTCGAACAGCACGGCACCGGCGGTCACGGTTTGTGCTTCGCTGACATCGATACGGTTTACCAAGCCGGAAATCGGAGTGGTAACGGACATCGCAGTCGCAGCCGCTTCGGGTGATTTAAATTCGAGCGACTTTTGCAAATCAATTAGTTGTTTGTTTCGATCTTTTGCGGCTTCGAGCGTGGAGGTCGCGATATTTAACTGAGCCTCGGCATCGTCGACGGCTCGGCGGGAACCGGCACGATCCGCAAACAATTGTTTCGCTCGATCCAATGCGATTTGTGCTCCGTTCACTTCCGCTTGGCTGCGATCCACATCCCCTGCGGCGATGGTTTGTGCCGCCATCAGATTGGCTTGGGCACTGATCAATTGAACCTGCTCGGCAGGCGTCGGCACATCACGTTCGGCCGACAACAATGGTTTCAGCGATAACAGAGGTTGCCCAAGTTGCACTTTGCTGCCGGGAAAGGGAAGCGGTTTGCCGTCCGCCCCTGAAACCGTGCCAGCCAAAGGAGCCGAGACGATGATACTCTTTCCCGATGGCACGACCGCTTGTCCGCCCAATGTCCGCCGCTGGGTGATCTCGCGTTCGGTCACCGCCGACGTCGTGATCCCCAATCGACGATCCGCGTCCGCAGTCAGTGTGATCGTGGCGAGATCGGTTTCGACAGGCAGCTTTTCAATCTTCGCCGGTTTTTCAGCGTCGGATTTTGCCGCGGCCTTTTCTTCGCTCGCTGCTTGGTGGCAACCTGAACTCACCAGACTGGCGATCAACAGCAGCGTCGCGACGTACGCTGCGGGAAGGTGGGGATAGCCGTAGCGAAACATGAAGCAAATCTGCCATTGGAAAAACGCGGCTGACTTTGTTCCGATGCGCTCACCGCTACACGCTACTAACAGCTTAGTTATTGGATGCAGTTGTGATAGGGACCAAGCGTCTTAATGAAGGATTCTTCAACAATGAACTGACGGTCCGCATGGCGACCTGTTCAGCTAAACGAGTTTTTGACGTCGGCTTGAAACAGCAGAATCAGACACCAGATTCCAAACGGGATGCCTAAGATGAAACAGGGGCCGCAAATCGGAACCAGCGCCAGAAACGCCCCTGTCATGGCAAGCGGATAGGCTTTTCGCTTGAGCATCATGATGCTGCCCAATAGGACGACAAGATTGATGATCGGCAACAAAATGATCGCGGCATAGAAACCAAATTTTTGGGCAGCGACATTGCCCTGATTGCCCAAATTCGGCGGCAGGCCGGTCGTCATTGAATAAATGAAATTGACCACGCCATACAGCAACCAAATACTCGACAAGATGATCAAGATGATCGCTGGGATCTTTAGCGGATGCGAGGCAGGTGGCGGCGGTTGAAATCCACCTTGACCGGGAGTTTGATAAGGCCCCTGATTTGAAGCAGGAAATTGACTCGACATGATGGGCGTTCCTGGGGTGAAAACGATCGCGTCGACAACGCTAGAACCGAACTCGCATCATCGGTTGGGTTGAGTCGTTGTCGAAGCCGGAAAAGGAATGAACGTCATCAATGTAACGGATGCCAACGCCCCCGGGGGGCACGTCATCCCTGCTCGTCCCGTTTTCACTGTTTCCAGTCGTCTCACTCAGCCGGACTCACGACCGTGTCGATTCGTCCAATTCAATGGACGCAACTTCGATTAACTCGGCAACGTTAACCACGCCGGCCTCTAAATGGCACCCCACCGCACGCTCAAGCTCTGCCAAGGCACGACTGTAGGCAGCTTTCTGGTCCAAGATTCGGGCTTTGTTATCAAGGTACTGTGTCGTTGTTTGTAGCACTAACAGGTACTCGGTGCCGCTGTTTGCGAACCCCTTTTTGGCGATTTCCAAGGCCTCGATCAAAGCGGGTGCGACCTGTTGTTCCAAAATCGTCAGATTGTCGTTGGCTTGCTGCAGTTGTCGTGCGGCGACACGAACATCCGCAACGATCTGGTCGTGAATCGCATCGCGAGCATGTTGTGCTGCGTTGACTTCCCAATCGGCTCGAATGATCCCGCCTTGATTGCGATTGAAGAGTGGAATGTCGGCTCGCAATCCTCCGCCGGTGTGGGTGTAACCAGGTCCGTCGCGTACATCCAGCACTCCGTCGACTCGCAAAAACAACCACCGCGCGAGTCGAGATCGCTGAGATGCCGCTGCAATCGTCCAGTTTGCCGATTGATAATCGGGACGACATGCCAAGGCTTGTGCAATCAAACTAGTTTCATCCACGATCGGAACATTAGCCACGTCCATTGGCAGCGGCATCAACGGGACGTCTAACGAGGTGAGCCCGATCAGGGTTGCCAAGCGAGCTTCAGCAATTGCAACGGCTTGCCGCTGGACAGCCGACGTTGCTGTGGCATTGAGTTGATCGACGTGTGCCGCGATCGTTTCGAGTTCGCTGATGTCGCCATCGTCGAACCGTTTGTCCGTTAATTCAGCAATGCTCTCTCGAATTTCCAAGGCTTCTAGCGCCAGTGCTGCCTGTTCGTTGGCTACTGCCAAATCGGTATAAGCCACTCGCACGTCACGAGCCAGATCCAAGCCATTTTGCACCAATTGATCGCCAATCCGCCGGTAATCTCGGTTGGCTACTTTCACTCGCATCGGACGCATCAGGTACGATTCGATCGGAGCATACAGCGTGTACTGGCCTTCCTTGGCACCGGTGGGAAAGTACGCCAGCAGCGAGGGGTTTGCCAACAAGCTCGCTTGGACTGCATCGCCGTGGGCCATCCCTAACTGAGCCAACGTCGCTTGAAAGGCCGAGTTATTGGCAAGCGCCGTCTGCACTGCCTCGTCTTCGCTCAGCCCATCTTCGAGGATCACGTTGGCGGGAATGACTTGGTGAATCGGTCTGATGCCTTGCGGCCCCGCACCGGTTCGCCAGTTCAGCTCGCGAGAAACCAAATCGGAATCACAACACGGCTGAGGCGACTTGCACCCTACTGGCATGATGCTGACGATCAATACGGCAAGGACAGACAGGTTTGATTGCCACTCGAATCGGATTGCCATCCTTGGCTTCCTTCGATTTTCAGGCGTGACGTTGTCATGTCACGTCGCAGGACGATTGATACACAGTCATTCGGTTGCGGGAGCGCGACCGACACGTTCATGTTATTCAGATCGACTCTCCCCTACGGTGTATTTAGTACGACCCACTCGCCGTGCTTCGATCGCGATAACCGGAATCACCCAACCCACCCGTGAACCAACTGCGGTTGCTAGCATTCATTTGGTGCTTTTCTTTAACTACTAGAGTTTTCGGGCTTTAACTACGTAAACCTTAGGAGTTGGGCTTGTTGCGATTTTCCCTTTGCAATTATCCTTCGCCGATCAGCAAAAGATTCCTAATTTGAAAGTGCAAGGATGTACGCCAAGGAACGGTCGGATGCCGCCCCCACGCTCTCGCTCATATTGCCAGCATGGAACGAGCGTGAAGTGATTCGCCGAGCGATTGACGAGGCCGACTCGGCTCTGAGTCAATTGACCAGCGATTATGAAATCATTGTCGTCGACGATGGCAGCACCGATGGCACAGGACTACTGGTGCAGCAAGCGGCGGATTCGAACACGCACGTGCGGTTGGTCCAGCACAGTCCGAACCAAGGTTACGGGGCCTCCATTCGCAGCGGTTTTGCCGCGGCAGAAAAGGACCTGGTGGTCTTTACGGATGCCGACTGTCAATTTGATCTGACGGAACTGGATCGTTTCGTGCTGCTTGCCGATCGCTACGACATCGTTTGTGGGTACCGTATCGATCGCAAAGACACGCCGCTGAGGTGTCTCTATTCCCGCGTTTACAACCAGATGGTACGGATCCTGCTGCGTACCGAAGTTCGAGACGTCGATTGTGCGCTGAAAATGTTTCATCGCGAAGTTGTCCAGAACCTCGAAATTTCGGGCGGCGGATTCTTAGTCAATTCCGAAATCCTGACGCGTGCGAAACAAGCCGGTTACCAAATTGTCGAAGTGGGCGTTTCGCATCGTCCGCGAACCGAGGGCACCAGCACCGTTTCGATCTCGCATATTCCCAAAGTCCTCTGCAGTCTGGCGAGATTTTGGTGGAACGCCGTCCAGTTCCCTGTTCGTGACGATTCATCCACCGCAGTGAACCGAACCTGCCATTCACAAGCAGCGGCGGTGCAAGATCAACGCTACGTTTGGGCGAGCGTCGCACTGATGGTTATCGCGGCGATCTTCATGTTAACGAATCTCGGTTATCCGTTGATCGATCGCGATGAAACTCGGTACGCCGAGATCCCACGTGAAATGATCGCGACCGGCAACTGGGTGTTGCCGCAATTGAACTTTCAGACGTACTACGACAAACCGCCGCTGATCTATTGGTTGTGTGCCATCAGCTTCAAACTGTTTGGGATCACGGAGACCGCTGCAAGGCTTGTCCCGGCCTTGGCAGCACTGGCAACGATTGCGTCGACGATGTGGTTTGGTGCTCGAAGTTTTG
>CAXBHV010000269.1:0-7439 GCA_963974855.1 uncultured Rhodopirellula sp.
GAGGTGGCAGAAAAGTTGCGCAACCAAAAATCACAACAAGCCCAAAGTTTTAGCGTACCAGGCCTAGCCGTCTTGGATCCGTACTTTACTGACGCATATTTTTTGAGTGAACCAAATGGCAGGCGATTCTTCTAGTTTTGCAAGTGACGATTCCGCGATCGATGTGCCGATCGAAGCAGAGCACGTTGCTCCAGCATCAGGTCGCGAGATCGTCGCGGTCGTGCTTTGGACGGTACTCGCAGACCTGCTGATCTTTCGTTCGCTTGGTTTCAGCGGTCCTGCCCTATTTCTTGCCATTGTGCCGATACTCTTTTTTATCGGATGTCCGCGACTCGCCCAGGGACCAGCAAGCAAGCTTACGATCGGTCTGGTCCTGCTTGTCGCCGCCCGTTCTGCGTGGTTGGGATCTGGATGGACGGTCTTCGCTGCCGTCGCCCTTGTGGTTGCTTTGGCTATGTCAGCGGCCGGACACGTGCCACATGTCTTGGAAGGGGGCGTCTTGACTGGTCGAGCCCTGATGCTCGGGGGGGAACGTCTGTCTCAATTTGGAAATTTGACGGGCATGGGCTTGCGTCAGAGCGGACGTGCCAAGGGAAGTTGGCTTGCGTGGGGATTGCCGGTTATTGCCGCGATCGTGTTTGGTGCAATCTTTGTCTTTGCCAATCCTAATCTGTTTGATTGGGTAACGCTACGAGTCACCCACGCTGCTGAACGCCTGCAGCTTTGGATGGAAAGCATTTCCATTTGGGAACTTCCGTTTTGTATTGTCGCGTTGCTGATTGGCGCGGGATTGATACGGCGTGAGTTGCCGATGGTTCAAATCGGCCCAACCGAAAATGAGGGTGGACTCACTAACCAGGAAATTGCGTCGCCATTGTACACGGCATTTCGCAATACGTTGTTGACGCTGATCGTGTTGTTCACCATCTATTTGACTTTCGAGTTCAGCACCCTTTGGAAGCGTGAGTTCCCAATTGGTTTCTACTACGCCGGCTATGCGCACCAAGGAGCTGGTTGGTTAACGTTTGCACTCGCACTGGCAACGGCCGTCCTGTCTCTGATCTTTCGAGGGTCTTTGCTCAGCGACAATCGCTTGATGTTACTTCGGCGATTGGCATGGATCTGGTCGGCTCAGAATATGTTGCTCGCTGTTGCCGTTTATAACCGATTGATGATCTACGTTGGATACAACGGCATGACCCGACTACGGACAGTCGCTTTTTTTGGAATCACGGTGGTCGTCATTGGCTTTGTCTTGGTGTTGTGCAAGATTGCCCGTGATCGCGGATTTTGGTGGTTGATTCGAGCTCAGTTACTCGCGTTCGTGTTGACAGTGATCGTGTACAGCATCTTTCCAGTGGACTATGTCGTTCACCGATACAACGCTCGAGCGGTCGCTTCCGGCTACCTCCCCCCGTCGGTCATGATCGCCGTCAAACCGATTACTCACGAAGGATTCTTTCCGCTGATGAGTTTGACGAAATGCGAGGACGTGACTATCCGCGACGGTGTGCTTGCTTTACTGGCAGAGCGTCAAAGTCAAATCGAGGAGACACCGAACGAGCATTGGACGGAGATTCAAGGTTCACGCGTGCTACTGAAACAAAAGTTAATGCAACACCAAGCCGAATGGGCCAAGTTTGAAAACGAATCGGCTCGCCAGGATGCCATCAAGTCTTTCCGCGACTATGCGATGCAGTGGTATTGAAGGAGCGATCGGCACGTGCTGCAAACGGTGTCGTAAAAGCATGGCACCGCAATTAGAGGAATCGCTAAGCAAGAACCGTTCTTACTGGCCTTACTGCTGTATAATCCGAGGCAGAACCTAGAACTACGATTCCGTCTGAGATCAAAATTGGAAATGGCCATGTACGCAGGTAGAACAACCGCTCTTTTGATCACCATGGTGATTTTCAGCACTCCTGCCTCGGGCGATGAGTCTTCTCCGGGGGAGATTTTGAAGAAGGTCACCACCGCTTACAAGTCTCTCGATACGTACAAGTCCGAAGGAACAATCATCTCGGATATTGATTCGGGTGTGGCGAAGATCAAGCAGGAAACCTCGTTTTCAATTCTGCTGAAGAAGCCGAATTTGTATCTCATCACCTGGACCCAGCAGGGTGTGATGACTCAGGCGGGGGCGGTGTGGAGTGATGGGACGCAGCCCTATTTGTACATGAGTGTGCTGAACGCTTACTCTAAAATGTTGAGCGATGAGATTGCGTTGGGAGGTGCAACGGGGATCTCAGGTGGAGCCGCGTTTACCGTCCCGTCGCTGTTCTTGTCAGCGTTCAAAGACCAGCCGTCACCCTTTGCAAGGCTAATAGATCCGCAGCTTGAACAGGCCGAAGCAATCAATGGTGAAGAGTGCTATGTCATCAGTGGCTCGTCTGCAGCCTCGAAAAAGGAAACTTTCTGGATCTCAAAGTCGACGCACCTGATTCGCAAATACAGTCGGTCGCTTGAGGCTCCCGAGGGTGGCGCAATAATGCCCGAACTGACGGACGAACAGCTTGAGGAAACCATCAAAGGTCTCGGGCAAGAAGTGACTGAAGAAACCAAGAAGAACATGAAGCAGATGATGGAGCGAGCCAGTGCGATGACCAAGACTATGAAGCTGAAAGGCTTATCGACCGAATTGCAAAAAAACGTGTCGTCTCCGGAATTGGATGTGACCGATTTTGAGTTTACTCCGCCAAAAAATGCCACACTCAAAGAATCCCTATTTGGCAAAGACTTCGGCGGCAGCGTGATCCCCTGAGCATCTTCTCGCTCTGTGAAACCTGACACTGCAACCACAACGTAGCTTTGGCTACGTTAACTCCAATGTGTTGTGCGGAGGTGAAAATCCGAGTCGAAGTCGATGGCCAAGGCACGGTGGGTCGCTCCTTTTTGAGTTTTCGCTGTTAGGCTACAATACGCGGTCCCTCACCGCGTATTGACTCTTTCGAGAACGTCATGCCGTACTTTGGGGACCTTTGCCACGAACCCAAATCACTGAAAAGCCGCAGGCTGCCGACAAAATTGCCCATGGTTGAACCGTCACGCAAAAAGAATAAGAAAGCGAAGAACAAGAAAGGCAACTACAGCGGCAATCATCAACGCGGTTGGTTGTGGGGGCACCATGCTGTCACCGAAACGCTGATGACCGGAAAATGGCCAGTCAACGAGATTTACGCCAACCAAAAAGCGTTTGACCAATTTTCGCACCTGCTAAGGGACAAGCAGGCTGCGGGGATCCCGCTTGAGATCGTTGACAATGCCCGGCTCGAGCAGCTTTCGCGTTCGAGCGAGCACCAGGGGCTGGTGGTTCGCTTGGGCGGCTTTCCTTACCAAACACTCGAATCCTTTACCCAACTGCTCGGTCAAGCTCTTGCCGCTCACGCCGATGACGCTGCGAATTCCCCCCAATCCGCCACGCCGCCACCGTTGGTTGTGATCTGTGACCGCTTGCAAGACACGTTCAATTTCGGAGCCATTCTGCGCTGCTGTGATGGCGCCAGTGTGGTGGGGGTGATAGTCGGCGATCATTCGCAAGCGGAGGTCACACCGCACGTCGCGCGTTCCTCTTCGGGCGCTGTGAACCATATTCCGATTGTCAAAGTCAGCGACTTGCTAGCTACTGCCCAATTCGTGAAAGAGCAGGGGGTTCAATTGGTCGCGGCCGATTCCAACACCGAGACAAGTGCCTGGAATTCACAACTCGGTGGCGCAACCGCACTAGTAATCGGCAGCGAAGCGACTGGCATCCAACCCGACCTACTGGCGATTTGTGATCAACGCGTCTGTATTCCCATGCAAGGCAAAGTGACGTCGTTAAACGCGGCGGTCGCAGCGGGAATCCTGTTGTACGAGATCCGCCGCCAACAAGCAGTTCCGCTGGGCTAACGTATTTTGATCTTTTCTGTTGCGACCGTCGCGTTTGCGGCGAGTTGCGTTTGCCCACACCTTGGCGAGCATCGGGAATTCAGGATGATCATCGAGCACTTCACTTTTTAATCTGTAGAAAGCCAACGCAAATGATGCTGCGAATCACGAATCTTCGAACACGAGTCGAAGCGTCCGAAGCCGACCTCGCCGCCAGCGCCGCAGCTGCGGTGGGAGTAAGTAAGGATCAATTTCGCTCGCTTAGGATTCTGAGAAAGAGCCTCGACGCTCGGCAGCGCCAGAGTCTTCAATTTGTTTATTCGTTGGTCGTCGACGTCGCCGATGATGTGAAGACAAGAAGCTCGGCCGACGTTCGCGTCGATCGATTTCAGGAGAAACCGTTCTTTGATCCCGATCCAGGCAAGGACGAGTTGCCACAACGTCCAGTGATTGTGGGCTCCGGTCCCGCCGGGCTGCTGGCGGGTTACTACTTGGCCTTGAAAGGCTATCGGCCGATCATTTTGGAGCGAGGGTTGGCGGTTAAGGAACGTGTACCTGCGATTCGCAAATTTGATCGCGGCGGCGAACTGGATCAAGAGAATAACTATCTGTTCGGCGAAGGGGGCGCGGGATGCTTCAGCGACGGAAAGCTGACCTGCCGTATCACGGGCCCCGACGTCGATTGGGTGCTAAAAAGTTTCGTCGACTGTGGCGGTCGCCCATCGTTGACGTACGAACATCGTCCCCATCTTGGCAGCAATAAACTGCCGATGATCTGTCGCAACTTCCGCCGCAAGATTGAAGCGTTAGGGGGTGAATATCGCTTTGGTTGTCGCCTGGATGGGCTGACGTTTAGTGACGGACGACTTTCTGGACTGTCGACCTCGACCGGTACGATCTCGGCATCGCATGTCTTACTTGCGATGGGACATAGTGCACGAGACACCTACCACATGTTGCTCGATGCAGGGTGTCCACTGCAAGCGAAAGCCTTTCAACTTGGGCTACGCATCGAGCAACCTCAAGCACTGATTAACGAGCACAAGTACGGTCGTCCCGAATACCTTGAGCAACTCGGCGCGGCCGACTACTCGCTGGTTGCCAAAGGTGAACGCGATCTGTTTACGTTCTGCATGTGTGCCGGGGGAATTGTAATCCCAAGTGTTTCGGAACCCAATATGTATTGCTCCAACGGCATGAGCAATTCGCGGCATGACACGCCGTATGCAAACAGCGGATTGGTGGTCACATTGGACACCGATCAATTCGGCAGCAACCATCCGTTGGCGGGTGTCGAGATACAGCGGAAATACGAAGCAATCGCCTTTCAGTTAGCCGGCGCCGATTACAAGGCGCCAGTGCAACGTGCACATGACTTCCTGGCGAATCGCACGCCGGGTACCAACGAAATCATTCCGTCGTCGTACGAACGAGGCGTCGTGGCGAGGAACTTGAACGAGGTCCTGCCTCCGGTGATCGCCAAAGCGATCCACGCCGGGCTGCCGCTGATGAATGAAAAGTGGAAAGGCAAGTACCTTCCCGACGCAGTCCTGGTTGGGCCGGAGATGCGCGGCAGTTCCCCGGTTCGAATTGATCGTGATCGCGCATCGTTTCAAATCCCCGCGATGCCAGGTGTTTATCCGGTCGGTGAAGGGGCGGGGTACGCTGGTGGAATTGTCACGGCCGCAGTCGATGGGCTGCGTGCAGCACGTAAAATCGTCGAGCATTTTTCCCCGTGCAAGAGCTGATGCCGCAGAATTCAGCAACAAGCGGCCTCTCGGGCAGCCATTTTTTTACGCCCATGTTGTTACCGCGATTCCGGATTTATTCACGGACTGCAACAGTCATCTCGTCAGCCGAAGACGAAAGAGGGGGGGGAGGTACCGTTGCTTCTCTGACATCTTTGTTTCTTCTTGTGCGTCACATCGAACACAAGGCCAGATCCAGGCGAAGCCAGCCCGATCCCAGGCGAGGCAACCCTGGCCAAAGAGTTTGCGGAGTAGGGATTTACGTGTGTAACGGCACGACGAAGTCATCCGGCTTTAGCGTCAAGACCGAACAGTCGATTTGATCGAGTACGCGTTCAGCCGTATTCCCAATCAGAAATTCTTTCATGCCGTTTCGTGAGACGGATCCTATCACCAACAACTCGACTTTCAATTCACGCGCGAGCTTCGGAATTACTTCTCCTGGGACACCGACGCGAAAATGAACGTGATCGATTTGCCCAGCGTCTTGAAACGAAGTGATGAGTTCCGCTAGCGCACATTCACCCAAACTCGCTTTGTCGCTCTTGGGATCCAAGGTCCCCGTCTCCGCCGATTTGGTATTCGAAAGGGTCGCATTATCGGGTGCAACGTAGACGACGTGCAATTCGGCTCCATCATTACGAGCAATCGACGAAGCAAGCTGTAGAATCTTCAAATTCTGGGGGTCGCGTTCTTCACCAGCGGGCGCCGGGTCAACGGCCGCAAGCACGCTTCCGATTTTTGCTTCTGGCGTTTCCTTGATAATCCAAACGGGACACGGACAGTTTCGAAATAGACGCCAACCTGTCGTTCCAAATAACCTGCGAAAAACGCCTTCGGGTTCTTGGGCGGTCTTCATCACCAAGTCGTAGCCATGTTTATAAACAAGGGACACAGCTTGTTCAGCCGGTTTCCCCCGCAGCACCGAGTAGCCGGCTTGAATTCCGCTATCCCTCAATGGTGCGGCGATCTGTTCAAGTCGAGATAGTGCTTTCGACTCCCTCTCCTTGTCGAGCTTTTTCGCTTCCCCAATTTCAGCGTCAGGCACTTTAGGAAGCGGATCAATGACCTGAACAAGCGTCAGTTTCGCAGAGTTCTGCTTTGCCAGTGAAGCGGCTCGCTTGAGTGCTGCGGGACCTCGATCGTTGTCGGCAATCAGAACAAGAATGTTATGAAAACGTTTCATGGAATCACTTGCTCAACATCAATGAAATAGAGAGACTCGGACAGGAAAACATGGCACGAAGTCAGACGTCCGACAATGCCTCAGAACACAAGTTTTTTGCAGTTCAACGATCCCATCGTGGAAATCATCAGCGATTGCGGAGGAACGGGGGGCAGGTACCGCTGTGTCGCGATGGGGTGTTTTTTAGCGCGTGGTACGTCAGTCCGAACCGATGTGCGAATCAATTCAGATTACCGTACACCTCGGGGCTAGTCACCATGTGCCAATGATTCGGCAACAGATAACACAATTCATGTGCAGCTCTTTTTACCAGTGATCAAAAACTGACTCCATCGACGATTTCTGAAGCCCACAATCGAAGGATTTTTAGCAAAATCCACTACGAGAGAACCTTTCGTTGTCGCAGGGCTAGCGGAGCCATTGGTCAATGTGCTCAGCGACGAATGCGTCGTCATTCATTTCGGGATACGACTGGTAGACTCGGTCTATCTCGTTGGCTTGCCCAGGACTCAGGGTTTCGTTGGGATTCAAACACCACGTTCCTTCCAGCAATCCCTGTCGCCGCAACACCTCGTGGATCCCGGCGATGCAGCCTCGGAATCCGTTGGCGGCGTCAAATAATGCGGCATTGCAATCCG
>CAXBHV010000270.1:0-7435 GCA_963974855.1 uncultured Rhodopirellula sp.
CGAAATCGCTCCTGCACCGATGATGCAGAAGATTGTCGTCAGCGGCATCGATTTGTGCAGCCCACCAAGCTCGGTCGCTTTGATTGTACCGACACGAAACAGCACCGCGCCCATCGACATGAACAGCAGCGACTTGTAGATGATGTGGCAGAACGCGTGAGCCACGGTGCCATTGATGGCAAGCTCCGTCCCGATCCCAATCCCGACCACCATGAAGCCAAGTTGGTTGTTCAGACTGTAGGCCAACACACGACGGAGGTCGTTTTCGATCACTGCAAAGACGATAGGGAACAACGTCATCGCACAGCCGATCCAAATCAACGGCTCGAAACCAGCGAAGCCGCGGATCAACGAATAGACCGCCAACTTTGTTGTAAACGCACTTAGAAACACCGTCCCGGTGACGGTCGCTTGTGGGTACGAATCTTGCAACCAATTGTGCAGTAGCGGGAACGCACACTTGATCCCAAAAGCAAGCAGGATCAGAAACGCCGACGCACTCAGCGGTTCGCCTTCGACAACAAATGAATCAAAGGCAAGCGATCCCGTTTCCACGAATCGCATAATGGCCCCAGAAAGCAACAACACTCCCGAAGCGACTTGAATGATCAAGTAACGCATCCCGGCTTTATAGGCGTGCTCATTATCGCTGGCCCAAACCAGGAACACACTTGAAAGTGCGGTCAATTCCCAATACACGAACAACGTCAACAAGTCGCCCGCGCAACAAGCCCCGATCGCAGCACCGGCATAGACGATCCCAGCAACGTGCTGGCGAGTGTCTCGAACGTGCAGCGCATAGATCGCAGAAACGATGGCGGCGATGTGAAAGACAATTCCGAACAACCGACTCAGCCGATCAATACGAATCGCTTCCAGCGTCGTACCAAACAGCTCGATTTGCCCAAATGTCGTTTCGGGCGTGAACCAAAACACAACCATACTGATCAGCGACAGCACCAGCACGCCGATGGCTTGTGCTCGGTGCGCAAGAAACGGCAACACCAAGGCGCCGAGGATCATGATCAAGCCGGGCGGGATGTTATCGATCATAATAATCCTCGGGCCGACGAACGATCACACGTAACAAACGTCCTAAAAAGACGATGACCACAAAGGCAATGAATCCGAACCACGCTTGAAACCCAAACACGTTCTCCCACTTGGGAAAGTGCGGATGCGGGTTCTCGTAAAACAAATCAGCCAGGACCAACGCCAAGCAGACGAGCAGCAGTGCACCAATCATCAAATTGATGTTTCGTGGTTTCTCAAACCAACTCGGGCCGGTTATGGGTTTAGGTTCGGTCATCCGATTAACTCGTCACCGTGATCGGCAAAAGCACTTCGTAAATCCAATCTGCAAAAAAGAACAGCACCACGCTCAAAATCGCGGTCACGCACAATGGCACCACACACATCATCGGAGCCTCTTGAATCCCCCCAGTCACCGCGTGGGAATGATCGTCGTCCGCATGATCCGACTGACTCGATTCAGCGGAATCATCTGCCAAAGGCGCCATAAACGCCTGGATCGGAATGGGAATCAGATAGGCAATATTCAACAGCGAACTGATCATCAGCGCGGCCGTCAAAATGTAGAGATGGGTTTCGACGGTCCCAATCGCGAGGAACCATTTACTCCATGCACCGCCGCCCGGCGGCAAACCGATGATACTAACTGCTGCGACAAAAAACGCGGCAAAGGTGAACGGCATCTGCCGACCGAGACCACGCATTTCACTGATATTCTTTTTGTGCGTGGCAACGTAGATCGCTCCGGCACAGAAGAACAACGTAATTTTGCCAACTGCATGCATCACGATATGCATCCCGCCCCCCAACACCCCGCTTTGCGTTGCCAATCCCGCACCCAGCGTGATGTAGGCGAGTTGGCTAATCGTCGAATAGGCGAGTCGTGCCTTCAAGTTATCCTTGGTCATTGCCACCAATGACGCGATCAGAATCGATGCTCCGGCAGCATAAGCCAACCAGATGCTGACGCCTGTACTCGAAAGTAAATCGATGCCGAAGATGTAAACAACGACCTTCAGCACGGAGAACACGCCAACTTTGACCACCGCAACCGCATGCAGTAGGGCACTGACCGGAGTCGGAGCGACCATCGCTGCGGGCAACCAGCGATGAAACGGCATCAGTGCGGCCTTGCCAATGCCGAAGGCAAACAGGGCCAACAAGATGCCAAGACCGAGCGTTGAAATGTCACCATCGGCATGAGCGGAGCTCAAAATTCCGCCGACGGTGAAATCCAACGTCCCAGCCACGTACCATGTCCACGCGACGGCCAGCATAAAGAAGGCGATCGAGGTAGAAAGCAAAATGCCGAGATAAACGCGTCCGCCGCTACGCGCCTCGGCGGTCCCGTGATGCGTCACCAGCGGATACGTCGACACGGTCATCAATTCGTATGCGATGAACAAAGTAAACAAGTTCGCTGAAAAAGCCGCGGCGATCGCAGCGAAGATTGCGATGGCAAAACAGGCGTAGAAGCGAGTTTGGTTTTCTTCGTGATGGCCTCGCATGTAACCGATCGCATACAGAGTGGTCAGGATCCACAGCCCCGAAGCGACCAATGCGAACACCATCCCAAGCGGTTCGACTTCGAACCCGATGCGAAATCCCGGCAGCATCTCGCCCAAGCTGACCGAAGGTCGCTCGCCTGCGAAGACAAAGCTCGACAAGCGACACGTGACCGCGAACAGCAGCGATGAAACCACAATCGTCGAAGCTTCACGCAGATTGGGCCATCGACCGCAAGCGTAAATCAACCCCAATGCGACAA
Organism: uncultured Rhodopirellula sp.; assembly: GCA_963974855.1. GTDB lineage: Bacteria > Planctomycetota > Planctomycetia > Pirellulales > Pirellulaceae > Novipirellula. The sequence goes on from CAXBHV010000270.1 coordinate 2,801, forward strand.
GCGGCAACGCTCCCGCGATCCAGATCAATGTTTCGGCAGCCATCATTGCGTGCCTCCTAACAAGAGCGACGCGGCCCTCAGCAAAGTCAGCTGAATAAACCGTCCAGACGCCAAACACCAACGTCGCAAGGATCACCGTATACATGGGAAGCAACATCCCCAGCGGTGCCTCGATCGCTTGTTTCGCCTTTTCCGATGGCTCGGCAAAATACAATGTCTCGACCACTCGCCAAACATAAACCAATGCCAGCAGCGAACTGAGCAACATCAATACAGCAACGGACCAATGGTGAGAATCAAACGCCGCCGTCAACAACAACCATTTACTAACAAAGCCGGCGGTTAACGGCACTCCGATTAACGCCAACCCACCAATGGCCCAAGCAAACGAGGTCCACGGCATCGTGCGACCGGCACCACGCCAATCGGTAAGCTGGACCGATCCGATACGCAGTGCAAAACAGCCCACCACCATGAACAGGCCGCCTTTGATCAAGGCATGATTGAACATGTGAACGATGCCGGCGGTCAGCCCCGCTTGGTTCGCCATGCTGATTCCAAGTAACATGTAACCGATTTGAGCAATGCTCGAATACGCCAACAAACGCTTCACGTTGTCTTGATAAATCGCGGCGGTCGAGGCGGCAAAAATCCCAACCAGCGCCATCACCATTAGCGCGGTATCAAGCGGCAAAACTTCAAAGGCAAATTCGCGAGTAAAAATGCTGAATACGATTCGGATCAACGCGTACACCGAGACCTTAGTCGCTGTTGCTGCGATGAAACATGTCACCACCGACGGGGCATAGGTGTAGGCGTTGGGCAACCAAGTATGAACCGGAAAGACGGCCATCTTGATGAACAGACCAATCGTCAAAAACGCAAACGCCACCAATACCGTTCGCGGACCATGATCCACCGGTAATCGCGATGCGATGTCGGCCATATTGAGGGTGCCAGTCATCTGATAGACTAAGCCGATACCGATCAGAATAAACGTGGCTCCCACGCTGCCCAGGATCAAATACTGAAACGCCGCTAGCGGTGCCCGTCGAGAACGCCCCAAACTGATCAACGCGTACGTTGACAACGATGATATTTCGAGGAACACAAACACGTTGAACAAGTCGCCGGTGACGCACATGCCCAATAAACCGGTCAAGCAAAGCAAATACGTCGCGTAGAACAGATAGTGTTTGGAACGGGGGATTTCTTTATCGATACTGTGCGGCGCATACGTCAGCACGATCGCGCCGAGTGCCGACACGAACAGCATCACAAAACCGCTGAGTTCGTCGACGACATATTCGATCCCGTAGGGCGGTGCCCAATCGCCAATGTTGTAACGTAGCGGCCCATCGGCGCTGACCGCACCGATCAATGCGATCGACATTCCGAACACGCACCACGAAACTGTCAACGCAACGACGTAGGCAACTTTGCGATTGCCGATCAAAACGCATAGCGGCGCAGCCAATAACGGCAACGCGATCAGCAAGATGGGTAGATGACTTTCCATCAAGAATCCCGATCCAATTCCAAGATTTTGTCTTCCTCAATCGTGCCGTAGTCTTCACGGATGCGAACGATCAGTGCGAGTGCCAACGAGGTCGTCGCAATCCCCACCACGATTGCGGTCAGCATCAGCACACTTGGCATTGGGTTTGAGTAGATAATGGCATCGACCTGCGACGACAGATCCGCTTGCTGAGCGATTTCACCGAGCGGCGAAAGCACCTCTTCGGCAATCGATTGGGCGTGTTCGCTCGTCTCAATCACTGCTTCATGAACCGGCGCGGTTACATGTTCCGCTTGAGAAACATATTCGCCGTGCTCCCCATGTTCTGGCAAATTGCCATGCCCGTTCGCGCCGTGTCCATTTGCAAGGCGAGGTGGAATGATCGGGGCGGTACCGCCGTTTACCTTGCCCATCGTGATGTAAAGCAGGAAGACGGATGTCTGAAAAATATTCAATCCGATCACAGACTTAATCATGTTCTGGCGTGCGATAACGATGTAAAAACCCGTCATCATCAAAAAGATCACGATCCAATAGTTGTACAGTCCGACGACTTGTTCGACGCTCATACGATCTTTTTCCTGCCGGCAAAGGTGTAGAAAATCATCGTCATCACCGAGGTTACTGTGATCCCGACACCGAGCTCGACCAAGAAGATGCCGAGATGTTGCCCAGAGGGAAAAATGTCCGGATAGAAATGGTGTTCAAGCACCGAATAGTCAAGGAATTTGCCTCCGAGTGTCAACGTCAGCACGCCAGTCATCCCGTACACCATCACTCCGACTGCCATCAGTTTTTCAATGACTACCGGAGGCGCGACTCGTTTGACCGACTCGAGACCAAAAACCAATCCGTACAAGATCAAAGCCGAGGCGAAGATCACGCCGGCTTGGAATCCGCCTCCAGGCCCATAATCACCGTGAAATTGCACATAAAATGCAAACAACAAGATGTAAGGGATCAAGATTTTGGCAACGACTCGAATGATCGGAAACGTTCTCACGACAGCGTCTCCGCTGCGTTTTCTTGATCCGGCCCGTCTTTTTCTTTGCGAAGAATAATCAGCACTGCGATTCCTGCCGTCAACACCACGGTCGTCTCGCCGAGAGTATCGTAACCACGATAGCTAGCCAACACTGCGGTCACGACATTGGGCAAACCGTGCATGTCATGCTTCGACTTTTCGACAAAGGAAGGATTCGGATGCAATTGAATCGGTGCCTTGGGGTCACCAAAGTGCGGCATATCCAAGGTGCCGTAAACCAGCACACAACCCGTGATCAAAACCAAAAAGAAAGGCATGATCGGGGCGTGCGCAAGTTGGCGATCTTTTTTGCCGGTCAGCGCCAATGTGCTCAGCATCAACACGGTGGCAATGCCCGCACCGACCGCCGCCTCGGTAAACGCCACATCGGGTGCGTCGAGGATCAACATCCAACTCGCACTCAAAAAACTATAGATGCCTGTGAACATGATCGCTGCCCACAGATCTCGCATCCGCGCGATTGTGACCGCGGTAATTGCGAGCAGGGCAAGGATCGGAAAATCGATCAAACTGCTCATGACTTGCTTGTCTCCTCGCTGCGAGATTTGGCATCAAGTCGAGACTCACCATCAAGCACGGGCTCTCCATCAAGCACCGGTTTCAGCCCATGCGTCATCGCAGATCGTGCCAACGCGTGGCACGAACTCGGACTTGTCACGGTCAAAAAGAACAGGATCGCCACCAACTTCAGTGCCGTCAGACTGAGCCCCGCTTGCAATAGTAATCCAGCGACGATCAAGCCCGCGCCCATCGTGTCGGTGATCCCTGCCCCGTGCATCCGCGAGAAAAACTCGGGAAGCCGGACGATTCCAATCCCACCGATGATCGAGAACGTCGCTCCGGTCATTAACAGGATCCAGCTCAACAGATCAACAATACTCATCACGACACTCCTTCGTCACTGAAACTGCCGTATTCTGCAAATCGCAGAAGCGCCACCATGCCGATGAAGTTCATCAGACTGTAGAGCAGTGCGAGATCGAGAAAATCGTCGCGACCGGTCATGAAATCAACCACACAGATCAGCAGTACGGTTTTTGTCCCGAACGTATTGAGCGCAAGCACGCGATCAAAGACGGTGGGACCATACATCGCACGAATTAACGCCAAACTCATCGTCACCAAAATGGCAACCGAGGTGACGGCGAACATATCGAAGCTGATCACGACTTCTCCAATTCACAAATACGCCAATCGGTTTCGCCAGTAATGTCGCATTCGTCGTTGGTCAGTGCCAAGGCATGGATGGTGATGCTGTCCCCTTCCACTCGTACGGAAACGGTCCCCGGAGTGAGCGTGATGGAATTGGCAAGCATCACGCGTCCGAGTTCGGTTTTCGCTCGCGTCGGCACCGTCACGATGCGGCGTCGGAGCGGCATTTTGGGAGACAGGATAATTTTTGCGACCTTCAGATTGGAAAACAAAATCTCCTTCATCAACCATGGTGCGTAATGGGTAAACGGCCGGAACCCCAGCTGAGCCGGGGCCCCCTCTTCGTCCACGATTCGCATCCGACGCGACAACCACAGGCTGCTAAGGCACGACAACACGCCCAAGCCAAGCAGGAACGGGCTTTCAAAGTGCCCAGACCAGATTAGCCAAGTGAAGAACAATGCCACTGCGAGGGTCAATGTGTATTTCACAATTGCCGTCCTGTTACGACTTTCCATCCGCTAGAAGTGATCTGCCAAGTCAAATACATGTGAAAAACTTTGCAGAATATAGCCGCCGTACGTTTTAGTGACCATGGCGGATACGCTCGCTTGAGGACTTCGCGGAGAACCCCGCTACGATCCGCTCAAACCGCGAGAAATGCAGCGAGGCCAATTGGCCGTCTTGCTCTAGCAACCGATATCCTCGTTCCACAACTCGGGGCTTGCCGCGATAAAACCTCGCATCATGGCGATACAGCTTGCGTCACATGCATTGTGAATCTGCACTCCTCGCGACCGCACATAATCCTCGGGGCCACAAAAGGTCTCGTTTTCGCCAATCACAAGCCGTGGAATTTTGTAAAGCAGGAGTGTTCCGCTACACATATCGCACGGCGAAAGCGTGGAGTAGAGCGTCG
>CAXBHV010000271.1:0-7432 GCA_963974855.1 uncultured Rhodopirellula sp.
TGCCAGCGCGCCATGCTTTTCATTTCTTTCAGCCATCCCGTGAATGTTCCTGCCAACAGCAACGGCAAGCCGCGAACGAATGCAAAGACAAACAACAGGGCCGCACCAAACCAAGGGCTGCCTACGCTTCCCGCGTAGAGCAACATGGCGAGCACAACAGGGATCGAACACGGACATGCGGAACCGACCAACCCGAAAGGTAGACCCAAAAAGTACGCACCTAGAAAACTGCTCACGCGCCTTTCGGGTGCATCGACGACTGGAGCTTTTAAACGGACTTTGCCCAACATCGCCAGCCCCAACACAATCAGAACAACACCGGCGACCAGATATCCGTTTCGTCCAAACGCTGGAGCAACCCATGCGCCGGCCCAACCAAACACCAATCCGTAAGCGCCAAAGGTGGTTGCCGTTCCCAACACGAACGCCAGGCTTCTCGTCCCAGCTTTCCAGCGACTGATTTCCGGTTCTCGCGCAACATAGCTCATCAACGCGGGTGCCAACGCCAGCACTGTTGGTGTCATTGCCAACAACAATCCCGCCAGGGCCGCCAGTGCGAATGCTAATGGCGAGAACGTTTCGAGTTTTGACAACTCATCGTAAATGCGATCCAGAGTCATCATTGTGACCCCAATTCATTGTCCTGCGGTACATCCTGCCGGGACGGAATAAACTCGACCTGTTGCGCATTGATCGTCAAGTCAGAGCCCCGTTTGGCGACCTCTCCAGTGATTCGCACCTGTTGGCCGACGCGATTCTGCGATAGGCGCACTGGCGAAGAATTCAAATCGACGAAGGTCTCCCGATCTCCAGCTTGGAGCTTGAGCCAGCAGCCGCTTGATGGGCACTGTTGGATGACTTCGCCGGTGATATTGACCGTCTGCCCGACCATATCCTCCGACAGCGAATCTGCGGTGACGTACAAATCGTCCCGCGTCTTTGCCGTTTCGTTCGCACTGGAAATAGGTTCGGTGGCGGCCTGCTGGGTCGAATCGCAGCCAACCTGGAGCAGAACTACAGAGAACGCTGCGACACTGAACGTGACCGCCATCAATCGAGATGAGGCGTTCTTCTGTGAGTTGACTGTCAACCTCTATCTCCCCATGACACTTGTGATTGGCTGAGCGGCACCGCTCGCGAATAATCACAGTTTACGGCCCGTACCACAGTACGGAGTCAAGGGGGATTTCAGATTTGCGGCAAAAAGCTGCTTCAACGGCGCAGTGCAGCGTTATTCACCTGCCCCATCACACACCGGACACCCACTAAGGGTTTCGATGATGGGGCAGGAAGCCGAGGCCCCGCTTTGCTGGCAAGCACATTGCAACTCATCGAGCGCTTGACGCATTGCCGTCAGGTCACGGATTTTGAGGTCGATCTCGGCAATCTTTATCTCGACCAAGCGGCTGGCCTTCTTGGAGGCTCGACGGGGAACTTTTCGCAACGAAAGCATCTCCTTGACCTCTCGCAACGAGAATCCCAATTCCTGGGATCGCTTAATGAAGCGGATCAGATCGACCGTCTCATCTGGATATTCGCGGTAACCGGATACGCGACGTGGCGGCTCGGGCAGGATTCCCTCGCGTTCGTAAAAGCGTAGCGTTTCAACATTGACTCCCGCTTGCTTGGCAACCTCTCCGGTTCGCATCGACATGATCTTCCTCCACCATGGTTCAGTTCAGCACATTATTCACCATGTACCATAGTACGGAGTCAAGGGAAGTCAGTGAATCGCTTGTTCATTCCGCGCAGCCAGTCAATGACGTCCTGCTAAACGCTCTCCGGTGTATCCCGCCTTCTTCAACGCGTCCAGAATCTCGAATTCACGGATGGGCATGCCGGATTCCACGCCGACAACCGCCTGATTCTTCTCGTAACTCACCTCGACGGCGACGACGCCGGGCACCTGACGAATCGCTTGGGCAACCGTCGTGGCACATCCCTCGCACGTCATTCCGTCAATCTGAAACACTGCCCTGCCCATGTTCTCCGTCACGGCGGCGTTGTTGCTTGTTCCAGACAGCATCCCGACGTAGCTGGGGAAGAACATGAAGGCAATTGCCAGTACGGTCACGCCCCACAACATGACTTTGTTCATCGTCATCATGGTGAACCGCCCTTTGGATGGTGAACAGCAGTCGTCGCCGCTCGCTTCCATTGCACAACAATCACTTCCTGCTGCGATAGCTTTCTTTGGGCGGTAAGTAAAATAGAACGCTGCACCGAGAAATCCACATGTAACAACGATGAACAACGGTCGATACGCTTCGAGGGTAGCGGCAATCCTGACTCCTGAAACGCCCACGGCGAGCAGAACCAACGGAAGCCAACAACAAGCCGAAGCCATGATTGCCGAAACAACCGTGCCGACTTTGGCGGTCTTCTCACCCGTATTGCCAGACTGCCTTGGGGAATTCGGCGGTGCTTTCATGTCCATATCATTCATCGCGAACTCTTCCTGAGCGATCTTGATTCCCTTTCCAACGCTTCCTAAACAACAGGTGCCGGATGGATTCTCAGTCTCACAACGGCAACCGGGGTCTTTCATCTTCGCCCGAATGTCTTCAAGGACTGCGGAGTTACCAGATGTGCGAAGTTCTTCTTTGATACTCGCCACCGAGTGTTTGAAACAGTAGCAGAGCGGTCGCTCGCCTTTTGTCTCTTTGACGCCAACCGAAACTTTGAGTTGCGATTTCGTGAACGCCGTGTCGCAGCCTTCCGAAAAATACACCACGTCACAATCTGTGGAAGCACAGAATCTCCAGCCGGTATCTGCTTGAATTGAAGTGCAGCCTTCGCCGTCTGAAGCAGAGCAAGATTGACCGTCTGTCTTGAACTGCTGGGCAAACTCATCGCTGAGCAAAGCACCAAGAGTGACCGTACTCACTCGTTTCGCTTTGTTGTTGCAGACGGGGCAGTTCAGCCGTTTTTCCGTTGTCGATTCAACTTTCGTCATTCTTGTCCCTTGCTGTGGGTGCCGATCGCTTCTTGCCGATTCGTCGTTCTTCATCTATTATCGACGTTGCACCTTGGTGCAAGGTCAAGTCGGATCGCAAAGATTTTTGTCATCCGCCCCCGTGGCACCGTTTCAGCGTGCAAAAACGCGGAATTGGGGAGGCACTCGATGGCAGCACACTACACAATCAGCCAACTAGCCAAGGCCGCTGGCATTCCCGTGACTACAGTTCGCTACTACGAACGAATCAAGTTGGTCGTGCCGGAGACGAGAAGCACTGGTAACTACCGCCTCTACAGTGATGATTCCCTCAAGAAGTTGATGTTCATCCGCGCTGCTCAGGCAATTGGCTTCACACTGGAAGACATCAAGTCGCTCTTGGCTACCGAGAGCGGAAAGACGCCAACCTGCGGCAGTGTGCAGAAATTGATCGAGACTCGATTAGCGGACATCGAAGACAAGCTCAAGGATTTGCGGCACGTTCGCAAGGTTTTGAAGTCTGCTTTGGCACAGTGTCACGAACAGAAGAGGTCGGACCGTTGCCACGTCGTGACTGAACTTCGCGCAAACGAGAGCACCTTACGTTGCTACGATTGCAAGGAGGATGAATCATGAGTGAACTGATTTGTGTCATTTCCGCTGAAGCACTACACGCCCAGTTCTTTTTACAATTGGACACTCGACGCGGACGCTAGACGAATTCGTGTCTCTGTTGAGGATCAATGAGGTAGGTGTGATCGCCGACGTACGTTCAAGCCCATTCAGCCGGCACATGCCACACTTTAATCGCGATGCGTTGCAGGAGTCCTTGAAGGCAAGCGGAATTCTCTACGTCTTTCTTGGCGATGAGTTGGGCGCTCGCAGAAAAGAGCCGGAATGCTATGTGGACGGCGTGGCAAAGTATGATTTAATCGAGAAAACTCTCGCGTTTGCCGAGGGTCTCGAACGGATTCGCAAGGGTACAAGCAAGTTTCGCATTGCTATGATGTGTGCTGAGAAAGACCCATTGACATGCCATCGAACAATTCTGGTCGCTCGTGCTTTGAAGTACGAAAACGATATTCGACACATCGTTGACGAGCGAAAGGTTCTTTCGCATGAAGAACTTGAGCAGGCATTGCTGGGGCGTTGGGGGATGGCGCATCCCGAGTTATTCCAGGAACAAGATGAGTTGCTGGACGAGGCTTATCGTAAGCAATCTGATGAGATCGCCTACACCGAACCCAAGGATAAAGCATCTCCTCAGGGACAGGGACAGGTGACAGTAAATGATTGAAACTTTTACGATCGGATTCACCAAGAAGTCTGCTGAGACATTCTTTACGAAACTACGCGAGTCTGGTGTTAAGCGTTTGCTGGACGTGAGACTCAATAATAGCTCTCAGTTAGCTGGGTTCGCGAAACGCGATGACCTACGATTCTTTCTGAAGTCACTTGCAGATATCGAATATGAACACGTGCCAGAACTGGCGCCGACCAAGGACATTCTCGATGCTTACAAGAAGCACGGTGGCGATTGGCAGGTTTACGAGGCAGAGTTCATGGAATTGATGGCCCGCCGCAACATTGAGAAACAGCTTGAACAGGAGCCCTTTCAGTCAAGCTGTCTGTTGTGTAGCGAGCATTTGCCTAAGCTCTGCCATCGCAGGCTCGTTCTGGAATACTTGCAGGAAAAATGGGGCGGCATCGAGGTCACACATCTGGTCTGAGCCATGGCGTCAGGTGATGTTGAGCCTTCGTATGATCGTCATGCTTTGCTTTCGCGATTGGACAGCATTGACTGAATGCTAGACAAGAATTTCTCGTAATCGGATGATCCGGTTGCCGAGTAATTCAAGTTGCGAAATGAATTCGTGATTCGCACGAAGAAATCGCGAGCTTCGTCCTTGTCGCTGAACAAAAACTCTCGTTGCGTAACGTCCTTCACCACGCCTAGCATCGTTTGTTGCCGATCCATCGGGGTCGCCACATCGACTGGGTCGAAGGCGTCTTGTTGAAGATAGACGGTATCGAGGAAATTTGCTTTTTGAAGGGTTACAAAGTCTTCGAGCGAAATGCCTTCTTCTCCCGTCACTTGCATCATCTGATTAATCGCGTCGGCTCGGCGAAGCAGCTCGAGCAATCTCTCGGTGCCGGCAGTCCAGCCAGCGTCGAGCACGCGATCCAAGTGCTCCTGGAGCTGTTCCCGATACCGCGACCAAGACAACAGTGGGTCGATCGCAGGATAGAACCGCTTGTAGGCTCGATCGTAGGAAAGGCCGAGAAATGTTTTCACAGTACCAAGGGTGGATTGCGTGACAGGTTCCTCAAAGTTTCCACCGGCGGGAGAGACTGTGCCGATCATGGTGAGACTGCCGAGCGACCCGTCTCGCGCGGTGATTACTCCTGCTCGTTCGTAGACACCTTTGATGGCTGAGTCGAGATACGCCGGGAAGGCTTCTTCGCCAGGAATCTCTTCCAATCGTCCAGACGTCTCTCGCATCGCCTGCGCCCAACGCGATGTGGAATCGGCCAACAGCAGCACGTCGAGGCCCATTTGTCGGTAGTATTCACCAAGCGTGATCCCGGTGTAGATCGAGGCTTCACGCGCTGCGACGGGCATCGAAGATGTATTGCAAATAATGACGGTTCGATCCATCAGCGAACCGCCACCTCGTGGGTCTTGTGCCTGTGAGAATTCGTTGATCGTATCGACGACTTCACCCGCCCGTTCACCGCACGCGACCACGATCACAACATCAACGGCGGAATAGCGTGCAATCAATGTTTGCAACACGGTCTTTCCCGCTCCGAACGGCCCCGGAATGCAAGCCGTTCCCCCGCGAGCGATAGGGAAGAACGTGTCAATGGTCCGAATGGTGGTGACCAGCGGTTCGGACGGATACTTTCGCTGGACCAATTGCCGCTGCAAGAGGTCTGCCGGTAATGGAACGCGGACGGGCCACTCTTGCCGCATCGTCAACGGACGCTCACCTTGCGCATCACGAATGCGGGCAATGGTTTCGTCAATGGTGAAGCTACCTCCCTGAATCCACGTCAGTTCCGCCTGACCGCTCAAGTTAAAGGGCACCATGATCTTGTGTTCGACGCCGCGTTCCTGAACGGTGCCTAAGACGTCACCGGCGCGAAGTCGCTCACCTGTACGTCGCAGCGGCACAAAAGACCATTTGTGTGAACGGTCGAGCGAGTCGGCGTAGTGGCCACGTTGTAGGAAGAACCCGTCGCGATTAGCAAGTGTTTCCAACGGATTCTGCAAGCCGTCAAAGACGCATCCCAGCAAACCTGGCCCGAGCGATGCGGATAGCAAGTGGTGCGTCAACTCGACGCCATCACCAACCTTCACGCCTTCGGTGTCCTCGAACACCTGCAAATCCGCTTCGTTTCCGTAGACTCTGAGCACTTCGGATTTCAAGCGTTTGTCGCCGAGACAAACATAGGCGACTTCGTTCTTGATGATGTGCCCATCGGGCACTTCGATCGACACGATATTGCCATTGACGGCCGTTACGCTAGCACCTGTTTTCAACTCCGACGTCATTTGATGCCTCCGCCCGAAGCCATTGTTTGAGCCAACAGATTTTCAAACTTCTGTCGCCCAGCCGATTCATCGAGCCGCGTCCAACGATCGACAATCTCCCAGCGAGCGAGATACAACAGAATCGTCTCGAACGAAAAATAAAATCCGTCTGAAAGTTTCACCCAGCGATCCCACGTCGCATTCAAGAGTTGGCGTTCTACCGACAACGGCTTGCTTGCGTCCAACGCCTCACGGACGCCGGAAATCCAGGGATGCTCTCGCTGCAAACGGAAATCGGAATGATTCCAGTGCTTGCGAATCTGGTCCACATACTGGCCAACAGCGGTTGGTGGCCCAAGCCCAAGTCGCCGTCTACGCAATGCGGATGTAATCGTGCGCACATCCATGCGATAAGTGATGATATCGCGGACAAGCGGATTGGAAACGGAAGACATCAGACGGTCGTATTCCATTTGCACATCTTCGTCTGTGCGTTCCGGCAGCTGTCGATCCCACAACAAAAAGCGTTGAACTTGTTCGACTGTGTTCTTGTCGTCGTCGCCCAACATCCTCAGTCTCTCTTGCAGACGAATCCTGGAAATCGGCACACGCTCAACATCAAACGAGCGGGGCATATGCGGCAGGCTGGAAATGAACCAGTGGTAATTGGTGGTTGCGGTCACTGGATGATCCCCTCCATGATCGCGCGAAATCGTGGGACTAAGTGCCGTAGCAGCAATTCCGCAATAGCCTCATCGGTCAATTCAATCTCGACATTTTCGTCGAGCAATTGGATACGGATGCCAGCGGACGTGTCTTCTCGGGTACCGAGTTCCAAGCCGTCACGAAGCATTTCCTTTGTGATCGAGGCGACGAAGTGGCTGAGGTTGCCCTCTTTGACTTCTTCCGGATCGCTGCGCAGTTGCTCTAGGCCGATGGCATCCTTCGGGAGCAGCAGC
>CAXBHV010000272.1:0-7432 GCA_963974855.1 uncultured Rhodopirellula sp.
CATTGAATTGGCCTCGCTTCGTAGACACTGCATTTGCGGGTTTCGGGATCCAGCAGAATACAATCGCCATCGGGATACTCCTTCAAACTCTTGTCTGCGCCCACCTGACGCACGAATTGGTACTCGAACGAGTCGACATCCATTTCCATTTCGTTGGCCAGATCCGCGATTTCGTCTTCATTGACCCACACAAATCCGGGTTCGCCGCTGCAACAATCCCCACACTGGGAGCATTCAAAGCGAAGACCATCGGCGTACCAAGGATCGTCCTTTTTCTTCGTTTTCGAAGGTTGCTTAGTGGGCATCGTGGCTGAAACTGCGGGTGGATGGGGATCAGGCTCGGAGCGAAACGTCCGCTGCCGAGCGATCGTTTCCAAGTTTGTTCCGAGCTTCAATGGACCTATTACTGTATCGTTTCACCGCGAAATGGTCGACGCGGGCACCCGTTTTTGCAATGCGGCGGATGATCGCGTCTGAGTTGTACGAGGCGGTGGCCGTGCTAAATTGGAGTATCGGCCTCTTTTTGCTTTCTGTTGGTAGCTTTTCCGGGGATCCAAACCAATGCGAATGTCCTTCCAATTACTCATGCTAATGGGGGCTACCCTGTTGGCCCCCGCGATCGTCGATGCTCGTGAGTGGTCGAGCTCGGACGGCCAATTCAAGATCGAAGCGGACGTGATCGCGTTTAACGATTCCACGGTGGTCCTAAAACGACCGTCTGGCAAATTAGTAGCCGTTGAATTAGCGGAACTTTCACAACAAGATCGAGATTACGTCACATCCAAAGAGACGATGGATGCTTATCGTAAATCTGCGAACGAGATGCAAACATGGACCTCTGCGGACGGATTGAAGATCCCCGGTCGGGTCATTGCGTATGGCAAAAATGATCTCGTCGTCCAACGAAAGGTGGGCAAAGTGTTTGTCAACAATCAACCTTTCGCACGCATCGATCCGCTTCACCAAAAGCTGATCTTAAAAATCATTTCCAGTCTCGAAGAGACAAAAATCGAAGATCAAAGCCAACTTGAAGCTTGGTCGAAATCGCTCGGAGCGGCAGCAAAAGCCTATCCGCTCGAGGGCGTCTTGATGAAACTCGAAAGCGGTGACGAAATTAGCGTTCCCTTCTTTTTGTTTTCCAAGAAAGATCTCGCGGTGCTGCAACCTGGCTGGGAACAATGGCTCAGCAACGAGGAAGATGAGGCCGCGCGTGAACGCGAAAGTTTGATGGTCCAATCATCGGCAATGCAGTACCAACGGGAAAGCGAAAGGTACTATCAAATCGAGCGTATGAAGCTCGATATGCTTGCGGCGGCCACAGGCTTGACCTCAATATGGGAAGTCATGCTCGACCCACGACAAGGTGTATACGGTCGTCGCACCAGCGTCATCGTTACGGCCCCCAACAGTGACATCGCAACTCGAATGGTAACCGCTCGCTATCCAGGGTATATGGTGATCGGCGTGCGACGTGCAAATCGATAAACCCTCAATTGCTACCTATCACTTGCCTTCAAGCGAAACGATGGTCGTCGCTGAAAAAACATGGTCGCTGAAATGCCATGATTGTGATTCCACGAAAGATTCCGAATGAGCCCCGATCCGTTCGCCGTACTGATTGTTGATGACGAGCCTAATATCCGCTCGGGGTTGGCAAAGGGACTCGCAGGCGAAGCGGATATCGTAAAAACCGCGGGCGATGCGGACGATGCACTGGACCAGTTTTCCAAAGGCTCGTTCCAATTGGTGATTGCCGATGTGCGTTTAAACAGCAGCATGACGGGAATCGAACTGTTAAAACAAATTCACCACTTGCGTCCCAACGTCGCCGTGATCGTGATCACGGCTCACGGTACGGTCGAGACCGCAGTGGAAGCGATGCGAGCGGGTGCCTTTGACTTTATTTTGAAACCTCTCGACTTGAATTTGATTCGTCAACAAGTCCGCAAGGCACGCGAATATTATCAGTTGCGAGTCGAGAACCAACAGCTGAGGACACGATTGGCCGGTGCCGGACAAATGTCCAATATCGTTGGCAACGGCGCTGCGATGCAGGCGGTTTTCCAACAAATTCGCCAAGTGGCTGCGACCGAAGCGACGGTGTTAATTCAAGGCGAAAGTGGCACGGGAAAAGAATTGATCGCCCGCGCCCTACACGATCTCAGCGACCGAAGTAGCGGCCCCTTCATTGCCGTGAACCTGGGTGCGATGCCTGAAAACCTGCTTGAGAGTGAACTTTTCGGCCACGAAAAAGGCTCGTTCAGCGGGGCCTCGCGACGAAAGCCGGGATGTTTCGAGCAGGCATCCGGAGGCACGCTGTTCCTTGACGAAGTGACTGAGATGCCAGCGAAGAGTCAAGTCGATCTGTTGCGAGTGCTCGAATCACGTGTCTTCGTTCGCGTTGGGGGCGAAGAATTAGTTCACGCCGATGTTCGCATCGTTTCAGCGACCAACCGTTCTGTCCATGAGCTGATCGAAGAAGGCGTCTTTCGTGAAGATCTGTATTATCGTCTGAACGTGATTCCGATCGAAGTCCCACCGCTGCGTGCCCGTCGCGAAGACATCCCATTGTTGGTGGAACATTTCTTGGACCAGTTTTGTAAGCGTCATTCGCGAGACGCAAAACAACTCTCTCCCGCTGCGATGCAAACGCTCGTTTCATCGAATTGGCCGGGTAATGTTCGACAACTGCGAAACGTCATCGAACGAATTGTCGTAACCCACAGCGGCGAAGTCATTCATCACGACGAATTGCCTGCGGAATTGACTCGCGTGCCCAACTCTTCCAACAAAACGCTCGTTTCCTTGGCCGAAGCAGTCGAAACGTGTGAGCGAGAGACGATCGGAGCGGTGCTCGACGCTTATGATTTGCATCGTGACAAAACGGCCAAGGCGCTTGGCATCAGCGTTCGCACGTTACATTATAAGATGAGTCGCTACGGTTTGCACTGAACGATTCCTCTACAATGAGCCTCTCCCCCGCGACGAGTGCCGTCGGCTCGCTGAATGACCTACCTAACTTTCCTACCTATTACACCGAGATTGATTGATGTTCACCCTAGTTCACCGCGTCATTGCTACTTGGATGGTGCTGCACGCATCGCTGATATTCGCTCAACAGCCAGCGATTGCTACGCTGGATCCCGAGATGGCGGTCAGCAAGAAATCGGCCGGTGGTGTTGATTGGTACGATGTAACGCAGTGGGGTGTCGAAGGCCGAATTCTGCCCGAACAAGAACGAGTGCAGTGGTTTGATCGACTGCCTGCGTCTGCGGAATCATCGGTTACGAAAAATGTTTGGAATCTAAGTCGCGACAGCGCTGGGATGATGGTTCGGTTCAAAACCGATTCAACCGCAATCCATGTTCATTACAAATTGAAGGATGCCGGTTTGGCAATGCCCCACATGCCCGCGACGGGTGTCAGTGGAGTGGATCTATACGCTCGCGATGGCAACGGCGATTGGAGATGGGTTCAAGTCGCCAAACCTTCGTCACAGGAGGTGCAGGTGGAACTCGTCAACGGATTGGCGGCCGGACAGCGTGAGTATGCAGCCTATTTGCCGCTGTACAATGGAGTCGAGTTCATGAGCATCGGAGTCAAAGAGGGCAGCCACTTTGAAGGTCTCACGCCTCGTGAAAAGCCAATTGTGTTTTACGGCACCAGTATCACTCATGGGGCTTGTGCTAGTCGACCGGGAATGGTCCACACTGCGATCCTGGGTCGACGCTTTGACATGCCGGTCGCCAATCTGGGGTTCTCGGGTAACGGCCGGATGGACAAAGCAGTGGGTGACTATTTAGCACAGGTCGATGCAACCGCGTTCGTGATCGACTGCTTGCCTAACATGGTTCCTGCTGCGGTTGCCCAAAAGTGCGTTCCATTAGTAAAGCAGATTCGTCTTTCGCATCCGAATACCCCGATCATTCTTGTCGAAGACCGACGCAACACCAACGATTGGATTTTGCCAGCACGCCAGAAGCATCACACTGAAAATCATGCTGCTTTAAAAGCTGCCTACAACAGCCTCGTCGCCGAGGGAGTTAAGAACTTGCACTACATCGACGGCGATCATTTGTATGGTGACGATGCCGACGGTGCGACGGATGGCTCACACGCGAGCGATCTCGGCTTTTTTCGGCAAGCCGATGTGTTTGAGCCCATTCTACGTAACGCCATCAATGACGAGCGTTAATGCGGCGTGGGCGGCAACAGCTGAGCAAATCGTGATGCCGTGGGCAGATGATTTTTGCCCAGACCGCGGTCGCCTTTGACCCAGCCGAGTGGCCGTCGCTGATACTCAATCACAGTCCAACCGCGGGTTGGACAAGGGACCGGTGATCCGCTGAGGTATTGAGTCGCCACTTCGTGATCCACATCCATCGTTTGGTGACAGCGAAGTCGAGTGTCGCGTTGTAGCGCCGCAGCATGCGCCGGTTTCCACACTTTGCCGGTACGGTGAGCAATCTCGGGTCCAAGCTTTGCCACGGTTTCCACCCAGACCGGCGAGTCGTTGGGGATTGCATAGAGTGAAGAGTCGCTGGCGAAATAACGATGCTCGCCGGTCGACTCCGCAAACCATTGATTAAGGTCAACGGGTGTTTTGACAGGTTTGGGAGTGCGAAACGTCTTTGCCGAATCCGCCGTTTCGGATCGCCGGAGCGACGCTGCAAAGCTTCCAGCACAATCATGCTGGTGAGGCCACAATCGATAACACGCAGGAGTGATTGGCGATGCATACGGTTGTAGTTCGTCCAGCGGGTTAGCGGTGAAGTCTTCCGAATCTAACAACCCATCGATTTGCGATTCATTCTCGGCAACAGCAAAAGTACATGTGCTGTAGACCAGTTTTCCACCCGGGCGAAGCAGTCGACTCGCGGCAGATAAAATCCGCTCTTGTCGCGAGGCACTATGTTCGATTTGGTTTGGCGACAGTGCTGAGACGGATTGGCGTTTGCGTGACAACAACGCTTGTCCGCTACAAGGCGCATCAACCACAACGACGTCAAAACAGCCAGCCAACTGCTTTGCCAGATCGTCAGGGTCAAGCTGCGAAATCGCAAAACGGTCCGATCCCGTTCGTGACAAGTTGTGCAACAATGCAGGAACACGCGAGCGAATCGGCTCATTGGCTAACAGGAAGCCCTCGTCACCGAGTGACTCGAGTATTGCGGTTGCCTTGCCACCGGGAGCGGCACAGAGGTCACAAACGATTTGGTTTTTAAGAGCGTCTTTACGATCCGCTTTTAGAGTTGCAAGTGCAAGCAGCGACCCGGCATCTTGAACGTAGTAGTCTGCCGCCGCATAGGCGAGTAGTTTCGAGGGACGCGTCTCGGCTGACACACAACGGTAGCCAAGTGAGTACCAAGGCACTGGCTCGACGCTGAATGGCAATGATGGCTGATCAGCACCGTTTCGCAAACGAACCACGTTGCGGTGCCGTTTTCCCAGTGACGCGATAAAGGCAGCGAGCTCTTCGTCCGAAAACGGAATCGATCCCAGAGCATCACGAACTAAGTCGCGAAATGGCTCGTCATCAAACGACTCGCTACTAGGCTTGGAAGTCACACTCATGCCTGTCGCTGGAACCAACGCCAAGCGGACAACCCCATCGACAAACCGCCGGCAAGCAACAGCGGCGAGGTCAGCGTGAACATAATAAAAACGATATGGGCGAGATGGCCTGAGGAATTGTCGCCCCCGGTCACTGCACCGTTTCCGAATAGAGCTTCAAGGTCGTCTTGCACCGCAGGAACTCGCATCGCGTAGAGCCCGCCAGCAAAAATCACGGCAAAGATTACCATCATCAACATCAGCACGGCGAGGCTGACTTGGGGCAGACGGCGATGACGCGACGATGGATGCATGCGAAATGAGAATCGAGGCAAGTGAAAATTCAGTGATTGCTCCACGCCTTTGTTTGCCAAAAGCCTTCCAGGGGGGAGTCCACTGACGAGAACTGGCACACATTCGCACCAACCGCAACTTGCCTACTTTACTACGGAGCAAGCCCGATCGTCAATCAACCATGTCGGACAATCGCCGCTCACTAAAAGATGCCAGCACCAAAATCGTCATCTTCTTTTGGAGTCACTTTTTCGCGACTGGGCGAATCCATGAAGTGAGGTCGTTTGGGACCGCTGCCACCGGAACTTTCCGATTCAGGCTTGTCAATCAAGGCCGCTTCGCGTGAGGGGGTTGCCTCATTATTAGACCGTTGTTCGTTTTGCCGATTTGCCGGTGACGAGGGGGCTCCGGCATCTTCATAATCGAAGTCATCATCGTAGCGTGATCGGTAACCCGGTTCACGCGATCGACTCAGTTCGGCTTCGAACTCTTCGATCACCGCGTTTTGAATCAATTCACGACAATCACTGTTGATCGGATGAGCAACATCAGCATACAGCTTTTGAGGTGAATCCATGTCTGCGTCGACTTGCAACTTAACACCGCAGTGATTGCAATACGTCGCACGAAGATGGTTCTTATAACTACAACGCTGACAATGCCCCGTTAACTTGCGACTTGGCATTGCGACAAAAGGACCGTTCGCACCGTCAATGATTTTCAAGTCGCGAACGACAAAACAACCGTCAATGGTCAGCGAGCAAAACGCTCGTAAACGATCCTCGGAACCTTCCATTAACTTGATGCGTATCTCTGAGATCTGCACTATGTGACCCTCCCTAACCGCGATGGCTTTGGTGTGCGGATTGTCCGGAGCCAACAGTGAGTCTCAACATATTCAGCAACTCTGGACTTCGAACTTATTCAATCTGAATGCTGGCGGGGACAAGCACCGAACTCGTAGCAACAACTCTCGCAGTCGGTATATCTTGACAATCGGCATGTGGCTCGTCGCACCGGTGCTGTACTCCAACATATCGGCTCCGCAATTGCGATGCCGTTTGTGTCGCTTGAGTTGCCGACGTTGTTAAGCCAAAGCAAGCTGATCCGCTCCCTGTTAATTGACACCCAAGCAGCCCGTGACGCCACATCGATTTTAATATTTCATCAATTTGCGGTGCGATTTTTGATGCGGGCTCCTGAAGTCGATTACACATTTGCGAAGTGATTTTTTGCAAAACACCCACTTTTAACGCTGCAATCAGCGGTTCGGCGGACTTTGGGGCCGCCGAAATGGACGATTTCGAGTAAATCCTTGCTGTGGACAAGCTTTCTGGCGGAAAAACGACCACAGCGTTAAGTTGAGTGGATAACGCAACTGGGGTAAGCTGCTCGCCGCGTCCTTGAGCTCGAGCCGCCGCCCAGGCTGTTCCCGCATTTCCAAGAAAAAATGGCACATCGCTGCCGAGTTCCGCAGCCAATAGAGCAATATCAGGGTGATCACTGGGGATCCCGCATAGCTTTGCTGCACACAACAACGCCGAAGCCGCGTCGCTGCTGGCGCCACCCATTCCCGCTCCCGCCG
>CAXBHV010000273.1:0-7430 GCA_963974855.1 uncultured Rhodopirellula sp.
CAAACAATTCGTGATACAGATCGCGGTGTACCGGTTGCCGTACTTGCATACCGCTATACCGAATGAGCCCCCTGTGCTTGCCTTGATCTTTGTTCTTCTATCCAATCTGCTAAATGTTGTGAACCCAACGACTGGGGTGGGTTTATAGCAGCGGTTGACTTTCTATCGAAAATTCACACTTCGAAGCCAGGAATCGCAACCACCTTAATTTAGACCACGTACACGCGCCCCGGCAAGTCTGGTAATGCACAGTTGATTTGATTCGGACAATCGCAGTCCCTGGCCGTCTCGATTGCTATGAAACGACTGCCAGTTTGAACTCGGGATGCTAATGTTATAGGAATCCGGTTGCTAGCCATTTTTAGCAATCGTTCGGGGCAATTTCTGTTCCTCGAAATTCATCGATTTTGCGACATAAATCGATTTCTTTCCGACACCTAAACGCAAGTTCTTCGTTGCATTTCGGACCTGCAGGTCCGAGAATGAACGCAACAAGACTTTCCGGGGGGCCAGGCAACAACCAGCAGGCTGCCCGCAATTCAACGAAGAATAATCTTTAGCAAGGACACTATCGAAATCAACTGTATCTGATTCCACGCGGTGAGATTTGATTCACCATCGCGCGAGGTTCCGAAACAAAATCGGCATCGCGTCTGCGGCTTCCATGACTCGGCAGTCTTCTCGCATGCTGATGCCTTGGGGAGCACTGATCATGACTACGCAACTCGACCTATGGAACGTGCATCCGATGCGAGCTGAAAAGCGAACTCGGAATTGCGACACTCGCAAGCAACAATCGCTCCGACAACAACGCCGCCGTGCCCTCTGTTGCTATCTAAACCCACGCATCGAACCACTCGAAGACCGACGCTTGCTCGCGGTCGATCTTGTCAGCGTGACCCCCGACGGCCTGTTTGCAGGCAGCAACGACTTACCCGCCGATTTGGCAACGTCAAAGAACCCTGCGATTAGCGGCAGCGGACGATTCGTGGTCTTCCAAAGCAAAGCATCCGATCTGACTCCGCAGACCGGCGCGACAACTCCGGCGGATACAAACGACGCCGAAGATGTGTTTGTGCGTGATTTGGAAACGGGCGTCACGACGCTGATCAGTGTGAACAGCGACGGTACCGATAGTGGCAGCGGAGCGACGTTCCGCGGTGCGTCGTACAATCCGGCGATCAGTGATGATGGGCGATTCATTGCCTTCGTTAGCTTTGCAGAAGATCTTGTCAAAGAGGTCGTCGACACCGTCCCGAATGTGTTTGTACGCGAGTTGGACGTCGATGGTGACGGGATTTTCAATGAGCCCGGTGATTCGCGAACGCGACTGTTGAGCATCGCGTTCGATGGCACCGCTGCGGGTTTGTCGGGTGCCGATGGTGTCGGCACGAGTTCTGAGATGCGACCGGTGATCAGCCCCAATGGTGAATTTGTCGCTTTTGGCAGCGCGGCATCCGATCTTGCCATTTCTCAAACCCTTCCTGGCGGCGGCACGGTCCCCGATGGCAATGGTGGCTTTGATGTATTCCTCGCCGCGACCGACGGAACGAGTCTCGAGCTAGTCACGATCAATCGCGACGCAGCCGCCGCGACCGTGAACGCGTTCGGCACCGCGTCGGCCAACCCATCACTCAGTTTCAATGGGTCGCAAATCGCCTTTCAAAGCAATGGCTTCGATTTGGTTGACACCGTTCCTGACAGCTTGCTTGACTGGACACGTAATGTGTTCGTCAATGACGGCGGCAAGAACACGTTAGTCAGCATCAACCCCGATGGCGACAATGGCGGCAATGGGGAATCCGCTGTCCCCGTGATCAGCCGCGATGGTCGTCATGTCGCATTCATCACCAAGGCCACCGACTTGGTAAAAGGCATCGACGATCCCAATGGATTTGCAGCCGACATCTACGTTCGCGACCTGCTGACTCGCACAACCACACTGGTTAGCCGCAGCGGGGTCGTTCCCGATTCGACCGGCAACGATGACTCGCCGCCATCCTTCGACGTTCGCAAGCATTTTTTGTCAGGCCCATCGATCAGTGCCGACGGTCGCTTCATCGCCTTCGCCAGTCTGGCGAGCGACTTGCTCGATCCCGATGACGGCGTCGTCGACGAAAACACCCGTCCCGACATCTATGTCTTTGACCGCGATATCGACGCGGATGGAATCTTTGATGAGTTAGGCGGAACCAAAATGAATTTGGTCAGTGTGGACGAAGCCGGCACGGCCAGCGGTGATGGTGGATTGTTTGGCTCGTCCAATCCCACGATTAGCGCTGACGGTCGCTATGTCGCGTTCTCCAGCGATGACGAAGTGATCGAGGGCGTAACCGGAATGAATGTTTATGTCCGAGACTTAATCGCCGCAGTGACGTACCTAATTAGTCCTGCCGATGGTGCCTCCGGCGGTGGCCCTGCGGCCGGTACATCAGGGGAATCCAATGTTGTGATCAGCAATTTCAGCGGTTCCATTGGACGTGCCGCCTTCGTCAGTACATCGACCGAGCTGGATCCGGACACCAATGGAACCATCGATGTATACGCGTTCACTCCGCCCACGGACATCTTGATGGGCCGTAACTTCGCCACCGGATTCACTGATTTCTTTCAGTCATTCCGGGTTGCGAATGAAGATGCCTCGGAGTTTGAATTGGGCTATTACCGATCGTTAGACGAACGACTTGATCCAAGCGACGAGTTACTTGGCGTTATGGCGATCACTGATCCCGACGATCTTGTGGTCGATGGAAACCGACTCGTTTTTACTACCATCGGCGTGGACGGGGGCAATGTGCCGTTTCCAGGAATCGACGGCGAAGCGGATCCGATGGAGGACTATTTCATCTTGACCGTCGCGGATCACTTGGACGTCGTGGCCGAGTTTGATGGCGATCCGCTAAACGAAGACAACACGCGGCCTCTGCGTGGAAGCTACCAATTGCCCGGAACACCGGTGTTTGCACATGGCATCGCCCGAGATGAAACCTTCACCGTCGACATCGTCGATGACACCGCCCGACTTACCTACGGAGTCACCGGTTCAGGGATCCTTCGCACCGTGACGTACGATCTCGATGAAGGTTTGGAAGTTCACCTACGCACGCACGGTGGTAACGACACGGTGATCGGCAGCGACCTCACCGAAGTGGTCTTTGGCGGAGAGGGCGGCGATAACCTTCGCGGCGAAGGTGGCGACGACATGCTGTTCGGTGGCCCAGGGCGTGACCGGTTGGACGGTGGAGAGGGCGCCGACACGCTCGATGGGGGCGACGGGCCCGATACGCTGATCGGAGGCCCCGGACCCGATATTATTTTTGATGGTCCCGGGGATGACACGGTCGATGTTGGGCTTGGCGATGACATCGTATTTTCAACACCGGGCAGCGCCGACGTCTTTATCGATACCGGTGGCGACGACACGCTCGACTTTTCTCTCGCCTCGCTTCCGATCACAATCGACCTGGATTCGACTGCGGTGCAGACCGTGGATTCCGCAGGCAACACGATTCGCTTGATTGGTCAGTGGGAAAATTATGTCGGCACCCCCTTTGATGATGACTCCACCGTCTATGTCAAACCGCTTACCGTACCACGCAACCTTAATGGTGGAGTTGGAATCGACCGCTTGATCTTGGACGCAGGCGGAGCCATTGTCGTCAACGATGGGACCAAGTTTTCGTTCCCTGGCACAGGGTTGGCGGATGTTTCATATCAACGTTTCGAGCAGATACGGGTGATCAACGCCGCCCCCAACACAATCGACGATGGTGACCCAGGTTATCTGGCCGATGGTTTCACAATACAGTTTGATCCTCTGTTTCCTCAAGGATTCAACGGCGACATCGAATTCAGTGCGGCCAACGCAGGCAACGTGGCGACTTGGACGTTTACGGACATCGCACCTGGTGTCTTTGCAGTTGCCGCGACTTGGACCAGCGCCCCCGATCGCAGTGAGAACGCGAGATACGTCGTGCATGAAGGTGACTCCAATGGACCGATCCTGGCCGACGTTCGTGTCAATCAAGAGATCGCGCCCAGCGAGTTCGATTCCGAAGGTATCTTCTTCCAAAACCTTGCAGTGGTCCCCATCAACGGCAACATGCTTACGGTTGAATTATTTGATGCGGATGCGGATTTGGGCGACGACGATCCTAATTCGTTTGTCATTGCCGATGCGGTTCGTATCGAACCGGTTTCGTCAACGCGGATCATCGATAACGGTGATGCTGAATTCTCGTCGGCGGGTGATCAAATCGTTGGAATTGGAGCCTTTGGTGACTTGCATTCCACGCAAGCGCTCACCGACACGTCGGGTGGTGTATGGGATTGCACATTGGGCGAATGCAGTGAAACGCTGCCCGATGGTCGCTATCTGGTTTCGGCGACTTGGCCCGCGCTGACGTTCGGAGCGGCCCCCGAAGTGACGTTCACTGTGACAAGCGGTGATGAATCGTTCACCACCGATGTCAATCAGTTTCTACCGCCACGCGACTTCAGCGAAGCGGGTATCGATTGGCACCGACTCGGCGTGATCGATGTAATCGGCGGCGTCGGTATTCGCACCGAACTGAGGGGCGATGCCGGATTGTTGTTGGCCGATGCGATCCGCATTGAACCCGCGGCGAAGTTAACGGTTTTTGATGCTTTGGGCAACGAGATTCCCAACGGCGGCACATGGAACCTGGGCCACACCGCAATCGATTCGGATACCGCCGAAGCGACGATTCAGGAGCGTATCACGATCCAAAACTCAGGCATCGCGGACTTGGATTTGCGTAATCTGCAGATCAGTGGCGACGGATATTCGATTGTCGACGCTGGTGCCAACGTGCTACCGCCAGGTAGCCAGACGCAAGTTGAATTCGACTTCACAGCAACCTCTTTGGGAACCTTCGAAGGTCAATTGACATTCCAAACGAATGATTTTGACGACGGGCGTTTTGAGTACACGGTCGGATTGAGCAGCGAGGTGATCGAGGACGATTCGCCACCGACTATCGAGATCACATCACCCTTTTCTGGTGTAACGTTTTTCGAGGGTAGCACGATTCCAATCGCGGTCAACGCGAGCGACGACATCAAGATCAAAGCGGTCGAATTGCGTGTGGACGGCGATTTTATTCAAACCGACGACACGTTTCCGTTTCATTTCGATTTCACGTTACCTTTGGATTCGCCAAGTGTTCAGCTGACTGCCCGAGCCATTGACATCTCAGGCAATCAAACGAATTCGGAACCGATCACGATCAACTTACGCGAAGATCAACCACCCACGGTGCACATTACTCAACCGGTCGACGGACAAGGCGTCATTGAGGGTACGCCAGTTCGCGTCACGATTGACGCAGAAGATGATGTTGGAATTCAATCCGTGGAATTGTTTGTCGACTCGCAATCTGTGGAATTGGAAGTCTTCGATCCATTCGTATTCGAATTTGTTGCGGCCAATGTCCCCGGCGAGCATCGTATCGAAGCCCGTGTCACCGATACGGCGGGGAATGTCGTTAGCGACGTGGTCGATTTCAATGTTTTCTCGCAACCCGCAATCGATTTCGGTTCGATTGTGGTTGGATCCGAAAGTGGTGCTCCACCGGTCGTCCAAGTCTTTGAACCCGATGGAACGGGGACGTTCAGCTTCTTTCCTTACTCGCCCACATTCGCCGGTGGAGTGCGGGTGGCCAGCGGCGATGTGAATGGCGATGGCACGCCGGATATTATCACAGCCCCAGGTGCAGGCGGCGGACCACATGTCAAAGTGTTTGACGGTGTGAGCGGAGCAATCCTGGATAGTTTCTTTGCCTACGATCCCCAGTTCACAGGTGGTGTCTTCGTGGCAACGGGCGACGTTTCTGGTGATGGCATCGCCGACATCGTCACCGGAGCAGACGCCGGTGGAGGGCCGCATGTAAAAGTCTTCAGTGGCAGCACGGGAGCAGAACTGGCGAGTTTTTTCGCGTTCTCTAATTCCTTCGCTGGCGGAGTTCGCGTGGCCACAGGCGATGTCAACGGTGACGCCCAAGACGACATCATTGTCGGTGCGGGGCCCGGCGGCGGACCTCATGTACGAGTGTTTGATGGGCACACCGCTACTCAGCTGCCTCGAACCAGTACTCTCACACCCGATCATATACTCAACGATTTCTTTGCCTTTGACCCTGGATTTACAGGAGGTGTTTTTGTCGGTGCTGGCGATTTGAACAACGACGGCAGAGATGACATCGTGGTCGGCGCGGACCAGGCGGGCTCGAATAACGGCGGCCACGTCAAAGTCATCGATGCGGCATCATTGCACACATTTGGTGTCGGAATTCAAGTTCCCGACCCGACGCTGCTCGCTAATTTCTTTGCCTACCAACCCGACTTCGCAGGCGGCGTGCGTGTTGCCGTAGGCGACGTCAACGGCGATGGCATCGCCGATATCGTGACGAGTCCAGGCCTAGGCGACCCGGTGGAAGTCAAAGTCTTTGACGGCAATGATCTGAGCTCCATCAATACCATTGAACTGGGGCCCGGCTTTTTGGGATCCGCTGTCGTGGTGGCCGACCGACCGATCGCAGCGGTAGTTAACCTGCAGTCACGAAGTCCACAACACGAACTGGAGGTGGACGATAACGGAGTAACCGTGCGGAACCAAGACGGCGACGTTGTTTTCTTCCGGCCCGCCACCGATCCTCCGTCCACGATCCGACTGAACGGTTCGCCCGACAGCGACGATCTCTTGATCTTTCGTGGTTTCGTCATCCCGCCCGTGGGACCGTTTGTGTTTGATGGGGGACTCGGCGGCAACGACGCAGTGAAACTAGCGACTCGATCGGCCAGCGATCCACCGCTGCAATATTTGAAAGTCAACCTCCAATCCACTTTGGTCACCTCGTTTTCGACCGATCGCAATGCGAGCGACATCGACTTCGATTTCAAAGCAATCGACTTGGAACCGATCGAAGACACGCTTGACGTTGTTGACCGCGAGTTCGTGTTTCCCAACACCGACGACAATGTCGTCTTCAACACGGGGGACGATCCCGAGGACAGCGTGCTGCGTATCGACAGCGACCGCAGCGAAGTAATCGATTTCCAACAAGCCAGTGGAACAACGCAAATCCAACTCGGTGGCGGGTCCGATGTGTTTAGGTTCGACTTGTCCGTAGACCAATTGCCCACCTTGGATGGCGGGTTAGGCGAAGACACTTTCATTCTCGGCGGCAGCGGTCATCATTTGGACCTCACCGATCCGAATCAAAACAAACCGCTAAATCTAGAACGTATCGATGTGATCGGCGCGAGTCCTAATGAATTGACAATCGATGGACCGAGCGTCATTGCTGCCACGGATGATGACAATATTTTAGTCGTCGTTCACGACGAAGATGACACAGTGAATTATGCCGGCGAGGGCTGGAAAGTGATGCCGCCGATCTTTGTCGATG